>CALVET010000075.1 GCA_944326675.1 Candidatus Gastranaerophilales bacterium | reverse complement strand
GCTCTTCCGATCTAAAGTATTTTTTTGAAAAATAATTGCTAAATTTATAGCAGTTTGTTTGTATAAACAATTAAAAAAGTCAGGAAAAATGCATTTTTCCTGACTTTATATTTCTTAATAATTTTAAATTTAATCTAAATAAAATACTGTAACAACCTTGTGTGACTCTTCTGCAAATTCAACAGCTTTATGCAAAGTGTTTGATGAATGTGATAAGAAGCAAATTAACTGTTGACATTGAGAAATAATTTCCCGATTGCAAATTCGAGATGCGTCAGCTAAAGTCATCATTGCTCTATCGGGATGTTCAATAATATTGGGAACTCCGATTAATTGGTCTTGAACATCAGAGGGTTGTTGACCTATTGTTTGAGGAAGAATAATTTTTAATTTATCGGGATTTGCTTTTAGCGCCCCTCTAATGGCTGCAGCGTTTGTACCTGATGAACCGCCTGATGTAATTATTGTATTACCTTGCATAACAAGGCTTGTAGTTAAAGTTTCAATAATTTGTTGATGGGTAATTGTAAGATTTCTTGAACCTATGATGGCTATTTTTTTTGCACTTTGTCTGATTGTTGCTAATTCTTGTGCCAGAGCGTCAAAATCATCTCCGTCTTTCTGTTCTACTTTGTCCATGTCTTCCAAGGGAACCATTATCGAAGGTTGATTTTGTTTCTCAAAATTTTCTTCCATGTTTTATGTTTTTCCTTTAAAAATTTTTGCTATATAATAATAACATATTTCCACTCTTTTGGGAATATCTAAATAATTTAAGGGGAGTTTTTACAAAATTATGCAAACCGTGCCTAACTTTTTACAAGGACTAAATAATGAACAAAATCAGGCAGTAATTGAAAAAAACGGTCCGATTTTGGTTTTGGCCGGTGCAGGTTCAGGGAAAACAAAAGTTTTAACCTCAAGAATTGCATATTTAGTATCTCAGGGAGTAAGCCCTAATGATATTTTAGCAGTTACTTTTACCAATAAAGCAGCAAAAGAAATGCAAATGCGTTTAGCTAATTATATTGGCGAAAATGTTGTTAAAAGAATGTGGGTCGGGACTTTTCATAATATTTGCGGAAGAATTTTAAGAAGAGATTTAGAAAATTATAAAACAAAAGACGGCAGACACTGGGATAATAATTATGTTATTTATGATGATACCGATACTAAAACTATTATAAAAAATGCCCTAAAAAAATTAAATATCGATGAAAAATCTTTTGAGATTAAGGTAATTAAAGCGGCTATTTCAAATGCTAAAAATAAAATGCAGGATGCTTATACTTATGCAACCTTAGCACGTGATTATTATACTCAAAAAGTTTCTGAAGTTTATTATGAATATGAAAAGCAGTTAGCGCTAAATAATGCTCTTGATTTTGATGACATGCTCATGTTGAGCGTTAATTTATTGAAAGAAAATGAGCAAATAAGAAAAAAATATGAAGACAGATTTAAGCACATTTTAGTTGATGAATTTCAAGATACAAATAAAGCTCAGTATGATTTAATTAATATGTTATATCCTGCTGATGGCTCAAAAGACAATTTGGGTTCATTGTGTGCGGTGGGAGATGTCGACCAATCAATTTATTCTTGGCGCGGAGCTGATTTTAAGATTATTTTAAATTTTCAAAAGGATTACCAAAGTACAAAATTAATTAAATTAGAGCAAAATTACCGCTCAACGGGTAATATTTTAGAAGCAGCTAATGAGGTAATTAAAAATAATGAAGAACGACTTGAAAAAAATCTTTATTCTAATAAAGGTGATGGTGAAAAAATAACTCTTTATGAAGCTCAAGATGATTATAATGAGAGCAGATATGTTGCAAGAAAAATTGAAAATTTAAACGTAAAAAAAGATAATATCGCTATTTTATATAGAACAAATGCTCAATCACGTTCTATTGAAGAAGCTTTAATGAGCTATTCAATTCCGTATAAAATAGTGGGGGGTTTAAAATTCTATGATAGAAAAGAAATTAAAGATATCATTGCATATTTGAAATTAATTTATAATCATAACGACTCTCAAGCTTTAAGAAGAATTATTAATGAACCCAAAAGAGGAATTGGAGATACAACAATTAATAAGCTTGCTTCTTTTGCGGATGAAAACGGGATTAGTATTTATGAAGCTTTAAAGCATTTAGATAAAATTGAAGATATTAATTCGGGTACTAAAGCAAAATTACAGAATTTTTTAGCTACAATTGAACAAATAACTTCATATCAGCAAAATTATCAAAAACTATCCGAATATGTTTCTTATGTATTGGAAACTACGGGCTATAGCCCCCAATTAAGACAGGAAGACAGCGTTGAAAATCAATCAAGATTAGAAAATTTGCAAGAATTTATCAACGTTGTTCAAGAATTTGAAGAGGATGATTTTTCGCTTGACAGTGAAGATGATCTTGGGGCTTTGGGTAATTTCTTATCTCAAGTGGCTCTTGTGTCTGATATTGATGAATTGGATAAAGAAGAAAAAGATGAACCTTCTGTTACTTTAATGACTTTACATGCAGCCAAGGGGCTTGAATTTCCAATAGTATTTTTGATTGGACTCGAAGACGGTGTTTTTCCTCACAGCAGAAGTATAGCTTTTGGCGTTACAAACAGCGAGCTTGAAGAAGAAAGAAGGCTAATGTATGTTGGTATTACAAGAGCAAAAGAAAAATTATTTTTAACTTGTGCAAAACAAAGAAAAGTTTGGGGAAATTATCAAGCAAATCCAAGAAGCAGATTTTTAGATGAAATTCCAACAAGTTTGCTCGAAGAAGACGGGCAAAAACAAATTTCATACAGTGGAAATAAATCAAGTTTTTCTTCTACTGTTTCAAAAATTAAAGAAAAGAAAAGTTCATCATCTTCAACAACAAACAATTTTGCTTCGTCATTAGCAAGAATTAAACAAAGTTCAGCTAAAGTTCAATCGACAAATAATAATTTGGCAAATTCAATAGCTAAAATTAAAAGTTCAATAAATTCAACGGTTAACGAGCAATCTAAAATTAACTATAAAACAGTTAATGCCCATGTTGTTAAAAAACAAAAAGACGAAACGCAAAAGCCAAAAGTTAATATTAAAGATATGATTGCAAAAGCAAAAGAAAAAGCTTCAAAGGTTAACACATCTTTTGAAAACAGAATTGGCTTATTGCCAATAGGCACAAGGGTTTTTCATAGTAATTTCGGGGTCGGCAAAATTAAAAATATTCTAAAAGAAAATAATATATCAAGCTACGTTGTTGAGTTTTCAAAGGTCGGAGAAAAAACTCTTGACGCTTTAACATCAGGTCTTAAAACTTTTTAATTTACAAAACTACACAAAAAAAATGCTTTTAAACTGCGCAAATTCGACTTTTAAGCTTAAAAAATTGTAAATAAATTTGCAAAAATACTTTGTGCCTTATATAATTGTGCATGTAAAGTTTAGTATTATTAATTGAGGTAAAAATGAGTACAGAAATCCTAGAAAAAGTAAAAAAAGTAGTAATAGATCAATTAAGTGTTGACGAAAGCTTAGTTACACCTTCAGCTTCATTTACAGCTGACCTTGGTGCTGATTCATTAGATACAGTTGAATTGGTTATGGCTTTTGAAGAAGCATTCGGTTGCGAAATTCCTGATGAAGATGCAGAAAAAATCGCTACTGTTCAAGATGCAGTTAACTATATCGAAGCTCACCAATAATTAAGGGTGTAATACTTTAAATAAGTTTTAAGACTGCAAGGAGTTAAGCTTTTTGCAGTCTTTTAATTGGCTATAAATTTAAATTGAGGAGAAATATGAATAAAAGACGTGTAGTCGTTACCGGCTTAGGTATAGTTAGTCCCTTTGGTTGTGGAGTGGATACATTTTGGAATTCTTTAATTGAAGGTAAGTCAGGTATTAAAACAATTACAAGAATGCCTCTTGAAGGTCATCTTGTTACTTTTGGCGGAGAAGCAACAACTTTTGAAGATGAAGTTAAAGAAAAAGGACTTCTTGATCCTAAAGAGATGCGCCGCATGGACAGATTTACACAATTTGCTTGTGTAGCTTCAGATGAAGCAGTCAAAGACTCAGGTCTTGATATGACAAAAGAAGATCCCTATAGAGTTGGTGTCATAATGGGCTCAGGTGCGGGCGGTTTTGATACTTTTGAAAAACAACATAAAATTATTATAGATAGAGGCCCCACAAAATGTTCGCCTTTTACAATTCCGATGTTGATTTTAAATATGGCTGCAGGTCGTGTTTCAATGCGTCATGGGGCGAAAGGTTTAAATAAAGCAGTAGTTTCAGCTTGTGCTACAAGCGCTCATTGCGTGGGTGACGCTTTTCGCTCAATTCAATTTGATGATGCCGATGTTGTTATAGCAGGGGGTTCTGAAGCGGTTATGACTCATATTGGTATTGGTGCTTTTACAACAGCAAGAACATTATCAAGAAGAAATGATGACCCAACTCATGCTTCAAGACCTTATGATATCGATAGAGACGGTTTTGTTATGGGTGAGGGCGGAGCTTGCTTGATTTTAGAAGAATTAGAGCATGCCAAAGCTCGCGGAGCTAAAATATATGCTGAAATCGTGGGTTATGGTCAAACAGGCGACGCTTATGATATGGTTGCACCTGATCCAACGGGCGCAGGGGCTGCAAAATCAATGGAGCTTGCCGTTAAAAATGCAGGAATTAAACCGAGCGAAATCGGGTATATTAATGCTCACGGTACTTCTACTCATCTTGGAGATATAGCTGAATCTCAAGCAATTGCAAAGGTTTTTGGGGATTTAGATACAAATAAAAAATTAAAAGTGTCATCAACAAAATCTATGCATGGACACATGATAGGTGCAACCGGAGCTGCTGAAGCTATGGTTTGCGTTAAGGTGTTAAAAGAAGGTATAATTCCTCCTACAATTAACCTTGTAAATCAAGACCCCGAGGTTGCTAATTTAGATTATGTACCTAATAAGGCAATAAAAGAAGATGTTGAATATGCCTTAACTAATTCATTTGGTTTTGGCGGACAAAATGCTTCAATTGTCTTTAAGAAATATGTATAAATTTTAAAAGGGCGAAAGCCCTTTTATTTTTTCTTTATTTTATGGGAGGAATTATGAATAGTATAGAAAATAATTTGTTAAAAATGAAGAAATTTGAAACTATGATAAATACTGCCGATGAAAAGTTAGCAAAAGAATTAATTTCAGATGATGCTTCTTTTTATACGCCTGCTTCTAATGAGCCATTATATGGCGGAAAGGGTTATTTGTCTGTTGTATATTGGTTGAGGTCAGGTTTTTCTGATGTTCAATGGCATATTAAAGATATTGTGGCCGATGTTGATAAAGTTTCAGTATTATGGGAATTAACTGCAACCCATGACGGAGAGTTTTTTGGGCTTGGGGCAACAAATAAAAAAATTAAAACAACTGTCGCAAATTTTTATTATTTTAATGATGAAGGCAAGATAGTGAATGATATTGCTGCAGAAGGAATGTTGGGAATTTTAAGACCACTGGGATTGTGCGGATAAGATAAATTTTTATTTTATTTGGGCTAATTTTCATGTCGGTTATTTTTTCTGTTTTAATAATGGAATAAAGCAGCCCGATAAATAAAAATTGTTAAATTTGTTATTCTAACGGTTTGGCAAAAAAATATCCTGACTTGTTTTGTACAAATAAAGAAAGGATGATTAAAATGAATATTTCCCCAATAAATTTAACTTTTAGTCCAAAAATAAATAATAATAACAATGTTAAACATGTCAATTATAATAAAACATTAAAGTATGATTGTGTTTCTTTTTCAGGTAAAAAGAAACCAATGCAATATAATTTTTCAAAAAATATTTCATCAGGAATAAGTTTAGGAAAAAAAGTTTTAAAACAATTTAGAGACAGCGAGTTTTCTTATACAGGTTTAAATGAAATGATTAATAAAATTTCACCTGTTCCTGTTGAAACAAAAAATATAGATGAATGTCCTGTTAGGAATATGGGTGCAGGAATAACTGTTGCGCACATGATGCCATATTACGGCTATGATTTTAGACTTAAAGCGGCAAATATTTATCTTGGAAATATGCCTTCTAGCGCAAAAGAAAAAACGGATTTTGTTGCAAATTTAGCGCATGAATATACCCATGTATTACAAAGGGCGGAAGATGATAATTATTATGGAATTTTAAAATATACCCAAGACCCTAAAGAAGTAACAATCATAGCAAGAATGGCAAAACAAGCCATGGATGCAATGACAAGAAGTTGCCAAGAAAACCTTTTTGGCAATCAAATGCAGGTTAATAAAATATTAAATTCTATTATAGATGGTAAATTTGATATTAAAAAATCTGTTGATAATTTGGATTTTGAAAATATAATTTCTGGAGCTGCCGAAATTATCGCAATTAATTTAGGTAAAAATAAAACTGATATGGAAAATGCAATTAAAGGTTGGATCAAAAAAGAAGCTCAAAATGAAGCTGAAGCATATACAGTAAGCATAGAGGTTCTTAATTCTTCAAAATTTGACCCTATAACAAAAGCTAAAAGAGTTTTAAGTAAAGAAGTATATTCATTTATAGATAATTCATTGCAGTAAAAATTAATATAATTGTCGATGGGGGACTTGACTTTTAGCTGTAGGCGACTTTGAAGCCGTACAGATAAATGATACTGTCAATTTGCCTGAAGGGCAAATTGGTCAGTAAACCTTGGTGAAAGTCCCCATGTACATTGGG
>CALVET010000074.1 GCA_944326675.1 Candidatus Gastranaerophilales bacterium | reverse complement strand
GATATGGTAACAAAAATCAAAACACATAGATCGGATATTTTAGGTATAAGACCAAAGATTGAGCATAGAAAGCCGATAAAGCTCAATATGCCGATAAAAGGCACAACGGCAATATTTGCAAATATGCTCAACGGCGCAAGGTTGTTAAAATAGTGCATTTGTAAGGGGACAACCCAAAGCTGAGCAACAAGGGGAACACAAATTAAAGAAGCGAGGTTTGTCGGTGAAAATAAAAATAAAATATATTTTTCAAAACGAGTTTTATTTTTATATTTTTCTTTATATATTTTATCTTGGTTTTTAAATTTATCGATAATTATCGGACAGCACACGATTAAACCGAAGGTTACCGCAAAAGAGAGCTGAAAACCGACATCAAAAAACATTTTCGGATTAAAAAGAAGAATTAAAAACCCGACAAATGAAATAAGCGCAACAGAATCTGCATCTCTATCTATTAATTTGCCGAATAAAACAAATAAAAGCATTAAACATGCCCTTAAAATAGAGGGTGGAAATCCGGTCATAAAGGTATACAAGACTACAAAAGCCCCGCCTGTTAAAATAGAAATTTTGTATGGTAATTTGGTTAAGCTTGCAATCCACCACCAAATTCCGTATATTAAAGCAACGTTTAATCCGCTTGCTGCTAAAAGATGGAGCAGTCCTGAATTTTTAAAGCTTTCTTTTATATTTTCATCGGGGTTAATTGTTTCGTTACCAAAAACAATTCCTCCTAACACTTCTAAATTGGGAGATTTTATATTTTTAGAGTGCTGTTTAATAATTTTTTCCCTTGTTTTTTCAAATTTGTTTAAAGCATGGTACCAGTTGTTTTTAAAATCGTGATTAAAGCTTGAAGTTTTTATTAATTCAATTGTGTTGTTGTCAGAATAAAGCACGCTATAACAATCGTTATTTGCAAGATATTTTTTGTAATTAAATTGATAAGGGTTTGTTGCTTCTTTGGGAGTTCTGAGTTTGCCTTTAATTTTAATTTCATTTCCTATTTTTATAATATTTTCGATATTCTTATCGTAATCAATGTTTATTAGAATTTTAGAATTAATATCGGATATGGTTTTATTAAAAATTTCCGCTTTTGTCGCTTTAAGGTAAAATTTTATTTTATTCTTTTTATAAGATATATCCTTGGGGCTTATGATTTTTCCTTCTATAGTTGCGCTAGAGCAATTTATTCCTTCCAAAATATCATCTTTTTGAGAAAAGTCTGCTCTTATAAAGCCAACAAAAAATATTAAATATAAAATTATGATTTTCTTTTTGTTGTAGTTAAAATAAAAATTTAAAATCGACAAAATAACAAGAGCAACAAAGGCAAATAATATTGCGCAGCTATAAAAACACCCTAAAATGCCGAAAATATAAAATAAAGAAAACAGTACAGTAAAATTTTTTTCATATAAAAAAGTTTTTGTGTTTGTATTCATTTTAATCGAATAATGCGCTTATAAACTCATTTTTGTCAAATTCTTTAATATCGTCAATACTTTCGCCTATTCCGATTAACTTTGTCGGCAGTTTAAGGTTTTTGGCTATTGAAAAAATAATTCCGCCTTTTGGTGTGCCGTCCAGTTTTGTTATTGCGATAGCCGATATATCAACTGCCTCATTAAATACCATGGCTTGATTTAGCCCGTTTTGTCCTTGGGTGCCGTCTAAAACAAGAATTGTTTCAAGGTTATCGTTTTCAAGCTTTTTGTTTATTACGTTTTTTATTTTTTTTAATTCTTCAATCAGATTGAATTTGTTTTGCAGTCTTCCTGCACTATCGATAATTACAACGTTATAATTATCTTTTCTTGCTAAGTCTATTGCTCTAAATGCCAATGAAGCGCTGTCTGCTTTGTCTTCTCTTAAAATGTCAACCTCGGCTCTTTTAGACCATACATCAAGCTGTTCTTCTGCTGCTGCTCTAAAAGTGTCCCCTGCAACAAGAAGAACTTTTGAACCTTCTTTTTTGAATTTATGGGCGAGTTTTCCGATTAGGGTTGTTTTGCCTGCACCATTAACGCCTACAACAAAATAGATATTGATTTTGTTTTTATCAAATTTTAGTTTTTCATCAGGAGCATTATTTAAAATATTGATAAATTCTTCTTTTAAAAAAGGTTTTAATTCAGAAGATTTAATTTTTTTATCTCTTAATTTTTCAGTCAGTTCAACAGATAAATCTACTCCTAAATCAGCCTTAATAAGCATAGATTCAATGTCATCCAATTCGTATTCATTAATTATTTCATCGTTTGCAACAGATGTAACACTATTTATTAATGAACCGATTGTTTTTGATAATGCGCTTTTAAGAGTGTTTTCTTTTTTGTTTTCGTCTTTATTTTTTTTAAAAAAATTAAACATATTTTTCAACTACTTTGGCTAAAATACCGTTTATAAATGAAGGTGAATCATCTGTTGAGTATTTTTTTGCAAGCTCTAAAGCTTCATCAATAACGACTTTATGAGGGGCGTCTTTAATAAAGACTAATTCTGTTATTGCAATTCTTAAAATATCTTTGTCGATTTTAAACAATCTTTCAATATCCCAGCCAAAAGCAAATTCGCTTATTATTTTATCGATTTCTGTTTTGTTTTTTTGATAATCGCTGCAAATTTTTAAGATGTAGCTTCTAACATCCTCTTGAGAAGATAATGTGCATAATTCGGCTATATCTAATGCGCTCATTGTTTTTTCGCTTGCGTTTAATAAAACATCAATTTTAGCTTCTAAATCAGACGTTAAAGGCAGTGCAACGGGTATATTCTCGCAATCAATCGGGCGAGAAAGATTATCAGGATGATTATTTTCAAATTCGATTATTTGATTTTTAATTTCATTTAATTTAGATACGCACATTGAAATTTCATCAGAAGATGTTGAAATTAATGTTCTTACTGACTTTAAAATGATAGATGAGAAATCTTCGTTTTTATATTTTTCTAAATTTTTATCTAATTGGGAGAATAATATCAATGTCAATTCTCTGCTTGCTCTTCTTGCTTGCATTATTTAAATTCCTTTTTTTATTATATTTTTAATTATATTGAAAAAACATCTATTTTCATAGAATTTTTTTAATTGTTTCAACATATTTTGTTATAATTTTTTCTTTTTCGTAATTTTCTATTGTTTTAAGCGCATTTTGTGAAATTTCTTTCTTTTTTTGGGCTGAAAAACTGTTGATTTCAGATAAAATTTTTTCCGTTTCTTTTATATTGGGGTTAATTAAAAAACCGTTTTCATTATTTTTTATTATTCCATCTATTCCTTCGTTTTTTGTTCCTATTGTAATCAAGCCCCTTGCCATGGCTTCAATGTAAGAAAGCCCGAATGTTTCTTTGGTGGATGGAAGTATAAAAATGTCATTTTTGTCCAGTTTTTCATAAATTAAATCGTGGTTTATATGAGGAAATATTTTAATTTTATTTTGCAGGTTTAATTTTTTGATTAAATTATTCAGTTTTTTATTTTGGCAGCCTTCACCGTATATTTCATATTCAAAATCAAAATTAACTTTAGATAGCGCCATGATAACAAGATTAAGATTTTTTCTTTTAATTAGTTTAGATAGGGTGATTATTTTTAATTTATTTTGATTAAAATATTGTTTTTCTTTTATGTTTTCTTTTTCAATAAACGAAGGAAGCACAAAATCGGCTTTTAATTCTTTTTTTAAAAAGTTACTTCTTGCGCCTTTTAGGGTTGAATTTTGAAGGGCTTTTTTTAGTTTGTTTTTGAAATAAAAGCTGTATTTTAATTCTTTTAAAACTCTATAATCGCTGTAGTGCAGGATGGAAATTCTCGGGAGTTTTAATTTTTTGTTGATTACATTAGCATAAATGTGCCCAAGGGGCATGTGTGAAATTATTACATCAAACTTATTTTCTAATTTTAAATCGTCAAATAAAAACGGTATAAGAAAGTTTTCATTATATATTTTTATTCCTTTTTCAAAGTATATTCCGGATTTAAAAATTTTGTGTCCTCTAATAAAGGTGTTAAATAGAAAGTTAGGGCGAATAACTTCAATAACGGCATTTTTTTCTTTCAGGGCAAGTGAAAAATCCTCTAAAACTGACGGGATTGTATGGTCAGATTTTAGAGGATATAAGTCGCTTATTAATAATATTCTCATTATAGCTTTTCAAAATCGCAAATTTTGCTAAATTTTTCATTTAGTTTAGATAACAAAGCAAGTCTGTTATTTTTGATTTTTTCATCTTTATCCATAACAAGAACTTTATCAAAGAATTGGACAATCGGATTTATTAAACTTTTTAGAGATTGAATATATAAATCAAGATTGTTAATATCTTCATTATGGTTTTTAATTGCTTCATAAAGAGCTTTTTCTTCATTTAAGGTGAATAAATCTTCTGAAACATTGTCATAAGAGTTGTTTTTCAGGATTCTTTTAACTCTTGTTGCGTTTTCTTTTATTAATTCAAAATCAGGGTTTGATTGATATTTTGTCAGGATTTTTGCTTTTTCAACAAAACCTGTCAAGTCTTTTAGAGGATTAAAGCTTGATAGCGAATTAATAACTTGAGCTTGGAAATCTTTTTCATACATGAATAATAATCTTTGTAAGAAAAATTCTTTTAATTCATCTAAAATAGTATCTTCAAGCTCAATATTAAATTCTTTTGATAATAAATCAAGAGAATGTTCAATAACTGTTTCCAAGTCAAGATTTAAATTTTTCTCAATGACTGTTCTTAAAATGCCAATTGCTGCACGTCTTGCACCAAGAGGGTCGTTTGAGCCTGTCGGGCGTTTTTTCTTTTTGTCTTTTTGAGTTGAAATAAACAAAGCGCAAATTGTGTCAATTTTATCTGCAATTGAAACAATTTGACCTGTTATTTCGCTTGGAAGCTCGCCATTTGCGCCAAGAGGAAAATAGTGTTCGCAAATTCCTTTTGAAACAGATTTTTTCTCTTTATCAATTATAGCATAGTTTTCGCCGATGAAGCCCTGAAGCTCGGTAAATTCAAAAACCAGCTTAGTAGATAAATCGCATTTTGATAAAAGTGCACATCTTAATATATCAGAGTTATCTTTAACAGATAATCTTTCTGAAATAAATTTAGATAAATCTACCATTCTTTGAGTTTTGTCATAAAGCGAACCCAGCCCTTTTTGGAACGTCATTCCTTTAAGATTGTCTAATTTATCTATTAATTTTGTTTTGGTGTCTTCGTTGTAGAAAAACGCGCCATCTTCAAGTCTTGCTGTTATAACTCTTTGATTTCCTGCTTTAATGTTTGAAAAATCATCTCCGACATAGTTTGCCATGGTGATAAATTTATTTGATAATTTATTGTTTTTATCCCATAAAGGAAAATATCTTTGATGTTGTGTCATAACAGTTATTGTAACTATTGAAGGGATTTTGAGATACCTTTCATTAAATTCGCATAAAACGGGAACGGGCCATTCTGTTATGAAGGTTATTTCTTCCAATAAATCTTCCATATTTTCAAACTTTATTTCAAGATTATTATCTTGGGCACATTTTTTGGCAAGGTTTATTATAAGTTCTTTTCTTTCATCCTGATTTGCCGTAACATTGCCTTCTTTAAGGATTTTAAGGTAATTTTCGGGTTTATCTATTGTCAAATATCTGTTTTTGGAGTATCTGTGACCTTGTGTTTTATTTGTTGCTTTTTTATCAAGGATTTTTAAATCAACAATTTCGTCATTTAAAATTGCAACAACATTTTCAATCGGGCGAGAAAATTTTTCTGTATTATCTGCCCAGCGCATGAAATGTGAGCCTTGCATTTTCAGGATTATGGCTTCAACATTGTCTTTTAGGATTTCAGCTGTAGTTTTGCCTTTTATTTCAATTTTTGCCCAAATGTAGTTATCTTTTTCGTATAACATCGATGTTTCAATGTTATTTTTCTTTGCAAAACCAATCGCAGCAGGACTATATGTTCCGTCTTGATTTTTAGCAACAGATAAAATGGGACCTTTGACATCTTTTTTAATGTTTTCTTGTTTATCTGATAAACCAGAAACAATTACTGCTAATCTTCTTGGTGTAGCATAAACTTTAATGTCACCATAATTAAGAGCATTTTCTTTAAACAGTTTTTCAAAAGAGCTTTTTAGCTGCGTTATTGCACTTGGAATGAATTTATAGGGAAGCTCTTGAACCAATATTTCCAATAAAAAATCTTTTTTCATAATAAACAAATTATATTATAAAAAATTAAAACAAAATACACGCTTGGAAAAATTTATTAAGAAAATGCAACAAAAACGTTACAATAATGAATTTTTTTTTGAAAAAAAATTCATTATGTGTCAAATTATAAATAAAGAGATTATTGGGTTTATAAATTTTGTTAATACAGGAAGTTGAAATAGTTGAAATAACTGACGAGCAAGCTTATAATGCTAAGCTTTTGGCCGCTTCTTTATCTGAAAGCAAAGCAAGAAAAAGAGCAATGATAGATATGCTTGGTATTTCTTGCGCTGCAAATTATCTTAATGCAAAGAAAATCAGAATAGATACAAAAAGAAGCGTTTATAAAATTCCGCTTTTATTTGAAGAATTTAAAATAACAGATATTTATCATAACAACTATAGAATAGATGTAATAACCCTTTACAGAGAAAAGACTATAAAAATTCCAAAAATTCATTCCGAAATGGACATTTTACCGCATTTTTATTTTGTTGTGCAAATTGGTGCAAAAATAAAAGAAGCTAAAATGATTGGTTTTATCGATTCAAAAAGCATCAGTAACTGTTCATCGGATTCTAAGTTTTATTATCCGACTTTGGATATGATTTTTGATATTAATAAATTTGTAAATTTAACCCGTCATTCAATTCCCACAAAAACATTGTTAGGTAAACATACTGATTGTATGGGATTATTTTTAAAATTTATTGATAACGATTTATCTTCTCTTTATAAAAGACAAATGATTCAGCATTTAATGAATTGCGATTCTTGCAGGAGCCGTTTTATCGATGCGGTTGAATTTGAGAAGTTGGCGAATAATATTAAATATTATCCGGATGTAATAAGAAAGCTTGAAACAAAAATCAAGACAAAAGAAGTTGAACGAGATTTGCAAGCTCCGCAAAAGGCAATGACATTGGAAGAAAGTCTTGAAAATGCAGTATTGGATGAAAAAGATGATTCAACAAAAGAAGAGGTTTTTATAGATGTAGAAGAAAAGCCTCAAGATAAAAAAGAAGACTTTTCCGATAAAGAAAAACCGAAAACAGTTCAAATGTTTGATTTGGCTTCTGATGAGTCCAAAAAGCAAATAAGCAAGAATTTAATTGATTCTATTTTTAACGATATTCCAAAATTGGAATTACCGCAAATTAAAACTGTAGTCAGTGCTAAGCACAGAAGAACTTTATTGATAATAGCTTTAATTTTTGTTATTTTGGGCAGTTTTGCTTTAATTTCAATAAAAGGCAGCAGTGAAACCCTTGATGAAAATGCACCTATGGCAGATTTTGAAGAAGTCAATGAAGGTTATGATAATTCTTATGATTATCCAATGCCCCAAACAGGTCAGGCGCAGCTCATTCCGAAAGAAACAAATATAAATGATTTTGTTATAAATCAGCCGATTTCAACTAAACCAACATATACTCCTTCTGTTGCAAAGATTTCTTGGGAAGCACCGGAGAGCATAGTAAAAAAAGATAATTATACTAAATTTTTACAATTGGTAGGAAAAAATATAAAATTAAATCTTCAAAATGATTTACTTTTAGTTAATGATATTCCCATAAATAAAATTGTAAAATTAGATATAAAAATTGCGTCAAACGGAGATATTGAAGATATTAAACTTTCTTCTTCATCAGGAACGGTTGCAATAGATAATGTGATTAAAAAAGTTATAAATGACACTTTAACATATATGAAGCCGCCAAGCAGCGGAATTATTTCAAAAACCGCAGATGTGACCTTGGTGGTTGAATTAAAGTAATTATGTTAGGTTAATAGAGGCAAATATGGAAATTAATGAAAATTATAAAAATCTAGAAGCGAGTTATCTTTTTTCAACTATTGCAAGAAAAGTAAAGGAATTTAGCGAAAAAAATCCGGATAAAAAAATAATTCGTCTTGGAATAGGCGATGTTACAAGGCCGTTATGTAAAAGTGTGGTTGAGGCTATGAAAAAAGCCGTAGACGAAATGGGCACTTTTGAAGGTTTCCACGGTTATGGTCCAGAGCAGGGTTACGACTTTTTAAAAGAAAAAATTCAAGGATACTATAAAGAAAAAAAAGTGGATTTAAAACTTGATGAAATATTTATTTCGGATGGTGCTAAATCAGATTTGGGAAATATTTTAGATATTTTTTCAAAAGATAATACGGTTTTAATTCCTGATCCTGTATATCCTGTTTATGTTGATACTAATATCATGCAAGGTAGAAAAATAATTTTTGCACAAGCAAATCAGGAAAACAATTTTCTTCCTTTGCCAAATGATGATGTAAAGGCAGATATTGTATATATTTGTTCACCCAATAACCCGACAGGAGCGGTTTACAATAAAGAACAGCTCAAAAAATGGGTGGATTGGGCAAATAAGAATAATGCCGTAATATTATATGACGCCGCTTATGAATGTTTTATCAGCGATGAAAGTTTACCAAGAAGCATTTTTGAAATTGAGGGTGCTAAAACTTGTGCTATTGAATTTTGTTCATTTTCTAAGACTGCAGGCTTTACGGGAACTCGCTGCGGTTATACCGTTGTTCCTTTAGAGCTTAATTTCAATGATATGAGCTTAAATAAAATGTGGTTAAGAAGACAAACAACAAAATTTAACGGTGTACCTTATATTGTACAAAGAGGTGCTGAAGCTGTTTTTAGCAATCAAGGTCAAAAAGAGATAAAAGAGAATATTAATTATTATAAAAAGAATGCTAAAATAATCGCTGATACCTTAACTAAGCACAATATTTGGTTTACAGGCGGAGTTCATTCTCCTTATATTTGGTTAAAGTGTCCGAATAACATGACAAGCTGGGAATTTTTTGATTTTATGTTGGAAAAAATCCAAGTTGTGGGTACTCCTGGAGCAGGTTTTGGCAAAAACGGCGAAGGATTTTTCCGTTTAACTTCTTTTGGAACAAACGAATTGACAAAAGAAGCAATGGAAAGATTGGATAAAATATTAGTTAGCTCTTGCAAATAAATTTTGTTTATAGCAAAATAATTTTGTAGTTGCGGAAGTAACTCAATTGGTAGAGTACCTGCCTTCCAAGCAGGCTGCTGCGGGTTCGAGCCCCGTCTTCCGCTCCATAAAAAAGCTCCTTTTTAGGAGCTTTTTTACATGTGTAGAATTCTAAAAAAAATCGTACTAATAAACTATATATTTTTAAATTGCTTGAAAAATGATTTGTTTTAATATATAACTTATCTACACTAATGAATTAGTTGAGTCTTGTATAAATAATGAATAATTTGCTATTCACGAGATAGAGTTAATTATTGCCATTAAAATTTATTTTTTTGTTAAGAAATGTAAAATTTTATCTTAAAGTAATTCTTGTTAGAGCAAATATCATGATTTATATAACTTTAAGGTACAGCATCAAATTTTAGGAGTCATTGTATATGAAAATCAATGGAATATCTTCAATCCAAACAGGAAAAATTGAAAAACAAAAATTAAACAAAAATATAGCACAAAATCCGTTTTATAATACTCGGTATGCTGCAGATAGTGTTACTTTTACAGGTAAAAGAAAAGGCGGTCTTAAACAGAGATTAGCTGCAAGTGTAGCTACTGTTCTTTTTGTTTTGTCAAGTGCTTTTAATTTATCAGGTTGTGCTCCTAAAAAAGATAATGCAGCGTCGTCTGAAGCGCCTTCTTCATCTCAATCCAGCGTAGTTGAAGAAAATTCTGATTATAAAGAAGCTGAAAATAATACTGATGAAAGCTTTGCAATCGATTCAAAATACGAAGCTTTTGTAGATGGTTTATATGATGAAATAACTGATCCTGAAAATATTATAGATGGTACTGTTAGAAGTGAAAAAGCAGGCGATGCTGATCATTTCGTTGAAGAAAGCGGAAGAACTGCTGACGATGAAAAAGGCGGCGTTGCTTGGTGCGGTGCTTATGTAACAAGTATTTTTGAAAATTCAGGTGTAGAAGTATCCGATTGGTATGATAATGTTTGTCAAGACCTTAACCGTGATGGTGTAAAGGATTCTTGGACGGTTCAATATGTAAGAGAAGCGGCTGAAGCAAATAACGCAATGATATCCGGTGATAAAGCCATGGTTGGTGATATTTGTTTCTTGAATTCTCACCATATGGGTATTGTATGTAAGACCGAAAAAGATGGAACTATACTTGTAATTGCAGGTAACAGTTCAGATAGAACTTTAATTTATGCTGTTCAACCTCAAGATTATGATAAAGTTGCGTTTGCAGATACTACGGGTAGAGATAGAACAAACGTTAACAATTTAGCTGAAGCTGTATATGGCGAAGGAATGGATTATAACGTGTTTACAAAAACACCCGATAATATAGTTCCTCTTGAACAATATAAACCGTGTGATAATGATACGGAAAGACAGTGGTATGTTCCGGGTGACGGATTTAGAGAATTTTTAGAAAGGGAAGATAAATGCCCTACTCCTGAACCTTCTACTCCTATAAAGGTTCCAACTCCTTCAGCAGAACCTGAACCATCTCCGGATCCGGTTCCGCAACCATCTCCAAACCCTGTTCCGGACCCGACTCCGCAACCATCTCCGGAGCCGACTCCTCAACCGACACCACAACCGACACCAGAGCCGACACCACAACCGACTCCACAACCTACTCCGGATCCGACTCCACAACCAACACCGGATCCAACTCCACAACCTACTCCGGATCCGACTCCTCAACCAACTCCGGATCCAACTCCACAACCTACTCCGGACCCAACTCCTCAACCAACTCCGGATCCAACACCTCAACCAACTCCGGATCCGACTCCACAACCAACTCCGGATCCAACACCTGATCCAACTCCGGATCCTACACCTGATCCAACTCCGGATCCTACACCTGATCCATCAGTAACGGATTGTCCTCCGCTTCCTGAAGTATCGGCTGATGATGATAATATAGACGCTCCTGAGCCTTCAACAGAAGCTCCTGATGATAAACCCGAACCTACAGTTCAACCTTCAACAGAGCCAGAACCAACTACACCTCCAAGCGGTTCTGAAGGCGATCAAGATGCAGGCGATAGTGATAGCGATTTCGGTGATACAACTCCATCAACAAATCCCGAACCGACAACTCAGCCTTCAGCAGATCCAGAACCAACTACACCTTCAGGCGATTCTGAAGGCGATCAAGATGCAGGTGATAGTGATAGCGATTTCGGTGATACAACTCCATCAACAAATCCCGAACCGACAACTCAACCTTCAGCAGAGCCTGAACCTTCAGATGATCCTGTAACAACTCCTGGCAGTTATTCAGATGATCAAGATGCAGGCGATAGTGATAGTGACTTTGCGACTACTTCATCAGATGAATCTGATACATCAACTGATAATGAACCATCTTCACCTTCGATTGATTCAGAACCTGACCAAGGTGCGGATGACGGAGCTGCGGATTTCGATGATTCAGAATCAAACGATGATAGCGTAGTTGATAGCGGTTCATCAGATGAGCCATCCGATGATTCTTCGAATGATTCATCAGATACAGATGATTGCGATCCTGTACCGGATGTATCTTCAGATGATCAAAGTATTTCTGATGTCGATGTAGATATGGAAAATGCTTTAAGTGAATTAGAAGAAATGATATTAGATTCTTAATTATATAAGTTGCTGATAATACATAAAAGACTTCGAGAAAAATCTTGAAGTCTTTTTCATTTTTATTTTTCGCAGCACTTAAATGCAAATGCTTGAATATGTTTTGACGGAATATTTATCCATTTGTATTCTTTTTGATATTCATTTTTAAGGCTTGTTACGGTTGCGTCAGTAAGGGTGATTATACCTTCATAGCATTTTTCTTGCCCCATTTCTTCACAGCATTTGTGCAGATTACCTTCAATTTTTATACTGTTTAATCTGCAAATTAATACGTCGGATTCGGTATGTTTTGATAAATTATATATAGCATCATAAGTTTTACACATAAAAACCTCCTTCAATATTATATTAAGACGGAGGTTTTATAAAAACATTAGATTAAAATTGTAGCCTAAATGCGAATTAAAGATAAATTTTTAGCTTTAGAAACATATTCATTAATTTCAATGTCGTCATTTAATTCTGTAGCGCTTACAAGAATATTGTTTTCGTCAAGCTTTATGCCCGCTAATATTCCTTGTTCTTTCATATGAGCTAAAAATTTTTCGCTGTTACCCACATTTATTGTAAATTCATCAAAAAATTCTTTATTTTTAAGTTCAAACCCTAATTCTTGCAGTTTTTTGGCTAATTTATGGGCGTTATTGTATGAAGATTGCGCTATTTTAATTAAGTTTGTTTTGCCTGTTTTTCTAAGATATAAGTTAGCGCAGAATGCAATAAGAGCCTGATTTGAACAGATATTTGACGTTGCTTTTTCTCTTCTTATGTGCTGTTCTCTGGCTTGAAGAGTAAGACAATATGCAGTTTTACCGTTTTTATCGATGGTTTTACCGCAAATTCTACCGCTTAATTGTCTTTTATATGCATCTTTACAAGCAATGAAGCCGGCATAAGCTCCGCCAAAATTAAGATTAATTCCCAATGATTGAACATCTCCGACTGTTATATCGGTTTTGGGCGGTTCAAATAAAACCATTGACATTAAATCAACACAAGCGATAATTAATTCTTTTGAATTTTTCTTTGGCATGTCAACCAATTCGCCGTATTTATTTGGTGTTTGATATAATTTTGCACATAAATCATCGCAATCGCAGTCTTTACCCGTGATTAGCTCGATATTTCCTGCCCAAAGGTATGTTTTAATAACTTCAAGATAATTTGGGTTGATATTTTCATCAACAAAAACTTTATATTTTTTGGTTAATCTTGCAGCCATTAAAATTGCTTCAGCACAGGCTGTTGCGGCATCATAAACAGAAGCGTTTGATACATCCTGATTAACTAGAGTGCACATCATTGATTGAAATTCATACATTGCTTCTAAGGTGCCTTGAGAAATTTCTGCCTGATAAGGTGTATAGCAAGACAAAAATTCAAATCTTGAAGCTACATCTTTTATGCAGGCAGGAATATATCTTTTTCTTGAGCCTTGTCCCAAGAAATTCAGATAGTTTGTTTTGTTTAAATTGGCAAGTTTTTTAATTTCTTTTTGGGCTTCGATTTCATCATGCCCTTCATCTAAACCAAGATTTGCCATTTTTGCTTCTTTTGGAATTGAACTAAAAATTTCTTCTATTGAATTTGCTTTAATAGAGTTGAGCATTTCTTTTCTATCTTGCTCGTTTAGTGCTTCAAAATTATACATCTTACCTTCTTTTTATTGAACTTCATCTTTGTAGTCATCATATTCAAGCAAGCCTTCAGAATCTTGTTGAAAATCTTGAGGCTTAACTTTTACAAGCCAAGCAGAAAATGCGTCTTCGTTTATTAATTCAGGAGAGTTGATTAATTGTTCATTTACTTCGGTAACTTCTCCTGAAATTGGCATGTATATTTCGCTTGCCGCTTTAACTGATTCAATTGTCGCAAAAACTTCATTTTTGTTAAAAGTTGAACCAACTTCGGGTAATTCTATGAAAACGATATCGCCAAGTTGTTCAACTGCCCAATCTGTAAGTCCTATTGTTGCGCAATTGTCTTTTTCCAATACCCATTCATGGGTTTTAGAACATAAAATTCCGTCAGGTATATTCACTTTATTTCTCCTATTATTTTTTGTAATTTTTTTTGATAAACGGTTTTTTCACTATTTTTGCATTATATAATTTATTTCTTACCATAATTTGTATCGGTGTGCCAATACTTTCTTTGATATTGTTAAGTTTTGCTACTAAATCAGAGGGGAGATTTTCAAATTTTATCATGCAAAAGCCGATGTTTTTTCCTAAAGTCGGACTTGGAGCGCCCGATGTAACAACGCCGACTTTTTTATTGTCAATATAAACTTCGTAGCCGTTTCTTGCGATTTGCCTGTCTTCCATAACAAATGCAAAAAGTTTCCTTCTCAGGGGTGTTTGTTTTAATTTTTGTTTTAAAATTAAGGCTTTACCGTTATAATCGGCATCTTTTTCTTGCGGAATGAAAAAACCTAATGAGCTTTCAATCGGAGTTGTGTTTTCGTTTAGTTCATGACCATATAAAGGCAGACCCGCTTCTAATCTTAAAGTATCTCTTGCGCCTAAACCTACAGGTACAACATTAAATTCATCCTTATAGGATAAAATTTTATTCCATAATTTTGAAGCATATTTATGTTCAAAAATTATTTCAAAACCATCTTCACCCGTGTAGCCTGTTCGAGTTAAAAATACAGGACAATCATCAAGAAAAGCTTTTTTAAAAGTGAAGAATTTAGGCTGGTTTTCTAAATTAATTCCCATCTTTTCTATAATATATTGACTGTTTGGACCTTGAAGAGCTAACATTGAAAAATCATCACTTTTATTGATTACTTCAGCGCCAAAATTTTGTGCTTCTTTTTGCATAAATGGTATATCGTATTCTATTCTTGAAGCATTTATTACAATAAGATAATCAACATCATCGATTATATTTTTGGCATTATATATGATTAAATCATCAATCAGTCCGCCTTCTTTATTTGGCAATTGACAATAAATTGCTTGTCCTTCTTTTAAGTCTTTAAGATTTTGAGGTACAATTGATTCTAAAAATTCAAGACTTTCTTTACCTTTGATGTAAACTTCGCCCATGTGCGAAACATCAAAAAGCCCTGCAAAATTTCTTGTTGCGTTGTGTTCTTTGATTATTCCTTCATATTGAACAGGCATAATCCATCCGCCAAAGGGAACCATTTTTGCACCTAATTTAATATGTTCATCATAAAGGCTTGTTTTTTTATCTGTTGTTGTCATTTTCTACCTCACATATATTCTCGGCAAACGCATTTTGAGTCTGCATGTCAGTTCGTAATTAATTGTATCCAGCTTTTTTGCCCAAGTATCAATTGTGTCTTTTTTGTTTTCTTCTCCCAATAATGTTATAACATCTCCAACTGCACAATCAACATCCGTTACATCAAACATAACTTGGTCCATGGTTATTCTTCCGATTTGCTGAATTGTTTTGTTGTTTAGTGAGGCATAAATTTTGCCTGATAATCTTCTATCTAATCCGTCTGCATAGCCAATCGGAATTGTAGCTACTTTTGTGTCTTTTTGAGCTATATAAGTATGCCCATAGCTTATCCCGTCTCCTTTTTTAAGAGTGTGAATATTTGTAATTCTTGCTTTTAAACCCATAACAGGAAGCATGGAGTTCATAATCTCGTTATTTTTTGAAAACGGACTTAAGCCCCACATTATTATTCCCATGCGTACCATATCGAAAGAAAATTGAGGATATAAAAATATGGCAGGAGAATTAAGACAATGAACTTTTATGTTTCTTTTTTTGAATTCATTTTTAAAAGGTTCAATAACATTTTGAAATTCTGTTATTTGTCTGTTGAAAATTTTAGAATTTTCAACGTCCGCAAAATGTGTAAAAATACCTTTTAAATCGATATAGTCTGCATTTAGAACTTTTTTTGTAAATTCAATTGCTTTATCGTAACCGATTCCAATTCTGTTCATGCCTGTATCGATTTTAATATGAGCTTTTAATTTTTTGTTTAATCTTTTATATAGTTGTTGTGCACTTTCAAGGTGTTCATCATTAAAAATTGATACTTCAATATCGTACTTAATAGCGTTTTCAAAAGCCCATAAAGGACTTGCGCCAAGAACAAGAATCGGAGTTGTGACTTTGTTTTCTCTTAATTCGATGCCTTCATCTATGCTTGCAACTCCAAAATAGCTTACACCGCATGCAATCAAAGTCGGTGCACACATTAAAGAGCCATGACCGTATCCGTCCGCTTTTACAACTGCAAAAAGTTCAGGAGGATTATTTTTGTCAAGACAGTGTTCTAAAAGATAGTTTTTAATATATAAAACATTATTTTCTAAATTTGCAAGGTTAACTTCAACCCAAGCGTCTCTGTTTTTATTTACGAATGTTCCTCTAAAGTTTTGCATTGTGTTTATTTTGCTCCAAAAATAATTCCCAAGTATTTTCCATTAAGCATGCTATTGTCATGGGTCCTACTCCGCCTGGAACAGGTGTTATATGGCTTGCCAACTTTTTAACCTTTTCAAAATCAACATCTCCTATAAGGCTTCTGTCAAGTTGTTTAACAATACCGACATCAATTATAACAGCACCTTTTTTTACCATGTCTGCTTTGATTAATTTGGGAGAACCTGTTGCAGATACGACAATATCTGCATGTTTTGTGATTGATTTTAAATCTTTTGTTTTTGAATGAGCTAAAGTAACTGTGGCATTTTCATTTGTTAAAAGTGCGGCGGTAGGTTTTCCTACGATATTTGAGCGCCCTATTACAACGGCATTTTTACCTTCAAGCTCAATGTTATAGGCTTTTAAAAGTTTAATTATGCCTTTTGGCGTACAGCAAGTTGCGTAAGGTTTTAAGCCGCAATTTAATTTACCCACATTAATCGGATGGAAGCCGTCAACATCTTTTTTGGGGTCAATTAATTCAATAATTTGGTTGGCGTCAAGATGATCAAATAAGGGCAGTTGAACCAAAATCCCGTTAATTTGTTCATTTTCATTTAGTTCATGGATTAATTT
Organism: Candidatus Gastranaerophilales bacterium; assembly: GCA_944326675.1. GTDB lineage: Bacteria > Cyanobacteriota > Vampirovibrionia > Gastranaerophilales > Gastranaerophilaceae > RUG14156. The sequence goes on along the minus strand of CALVET010000074.1, from coordinate 15,489 downwards.
AATTAATTGTCCTTGTGTTACTGATTTGTCAAAAATATATACGCTTGATTTATATCCTAAAGCAAGAGATTGTTTTTCTTTATTAGATACATAAATTTTGCTTGAAGCGTTGTTATTGGCTAAAATTACCGCAAGCCCAGGCTTTTTTTCGGATTGCTGAACTTTTTCTTTTAGATTTTCAAGCAGTGATTTTGCAACTTTTTTACCGTCTATGATTGTTGTCACTAATCTCTCCTTTTATTCTTGCTCAATTTGAGGCAAATTCATTCTGGAATAAAAAACCTCTAAGTTTTGCGCAATTTCATTGTAATTTATTTCATCTTTTTTGTTAATTGTGCCGATTAAATCTAAATCTAAGTTTTTAACAAGCGTTAGTGTATCGTTCAGATTTTCTTTTTGAGCTTTATTTATGATTATTCCCATTTGACCGTTTGCAGCATATTTTTTTGAGGAGTCTGCAATTTTTGCGCTAAGCGTAATATTGTTTTTGGAGCAATCCGATACTATTATTGCTTCATCAATAGGATAATCGACAAGGGAATTTAAATATTTTAAATCATATTCGCAATCAAAAATGACAAAATCATATCTGTCGATTAATTTTATTAGAGAATCTCTTGTTAGTTTTGTACTTGGACATTTGCAGTCTTTTGGCGTAACCAACCAAGAAGCAATCATGTCAATATTTTCGTCAACTTCAACAATAATATCTTCAAGCGCCCATTCGATAAATTCTTGTTTTGTCATTCCTTCTGGAATTCCTGTTTTATATTCGTGTTTGCCTGATTTTATCCCGTATATTGTGTTTCTTGTTTTAATTCCAAAACTGTCGGATAATTCTAAGGATAAATCATTGTCTACCAAAAGAATGGATGAATGTGAAAAGTTTTTTCTCAGTAATCTTGCAAATGCTCTGGTTAAAGTAGTTTTGCCGTTTCCAGATTTACCAATAAAAGCAATGGTTGATGTCATTATTCTTCCTTATATTATTGTCTTTAGATTATATTATAAAATTAATATAAATTAAAGTTTATATATGTTTATGAAAAATTATTCTTAAAAACGTATATTTGAATTATTGTATTTAATTTTAATAAAAAGTAAAATTATAAAGTAGCAAAATAGGTGTTATTTATGTATCATGACAAAGTTTTAGCAATGGTTTTAGCGGGCGGTCAAGGTAAAAGGCTTTATCCTCTTACAAAAGACAGAGCAAAACCTGCGGTTCCTTTTGGGGGGAGATATAGAATTATAGACTTTGTTTTGAACAATTTTATTAATTCAGGTTTTCATAAAATAAAGGTTTTGACACAATATAAGTCAGACTCATTGAATAAACATATTTCAAGAGGCTGGAATTTGTGTTCATCAATTGACCAATATGTTGATTTAGTGCCTGCACAAATGAGGACGGACGGTAACTGGTATAAAGGCACGGCAGATGCGATTTTTCAAAATATTAATCAGATAACCGATGAAACTTTTTCTCATATTTGTGTATTTGGCGGCGATCATATTTATAAAATGGATATTCGTCAAATGTTGAATTATCATATAGAAAAGAAGGCGGATTTAACGATTTCGGCTATTGCAATTCCGATTGAATTGGCAGGTGAATACGGTATTATTGAAGTTGATGATGATTGGAGATTAACTGCTTTTATTGAAAAACCAAAGCATGTCCCAAAGCACATTCCAAATGACCCGACAAAATGCCTTGCTTCAATGGGTAATTATATTTTTGAGCCTGATAAATTGGTTGAAGAATTAAAAAAGGATGCATTGGACACTAATTCTTCTCATGATTTTGGTAAAAATATTATTCCAAATATGCTTAAAAACGGTTCAAGGGTTTATATATATAATTTTTCAGATAACACTTTTGACGGCATAACAGACGCCGAAAGAGGATATTGGAAAGATGTCGGAAATGTTGATAGCTATTGGCAAGCAAACATGGATTTATTGGCATATTCGCCTGAGTTAAATTTATATTCTCCTGATTGGCCATTGAGAACATATAACTATAATTTTCCGCCTGCAAAGTTTATCTGGGATGAAGATGAACGTGTAGGGGTAGCAAAAAATTCATTGGTTTCAGAGGGCTGTATAATTTCAGGCGGCATGATTTCAGGATGTGTTTTATCGCCAAAAGTCAGAATAAATAGTTATTCAAGTGTCAGTGATTCTATTTTAATGGAGAATGTTACAATAGGAAGACATTCGCAAATTAATAGAGCAATAATTGATAAAAATGTCGAAATTCCTCCGTATACTGAAATCGGCTTTAATAAAGAAGATGATTTGAAGCGCGGGTTTTATGTATCTCAAGGGGGAATAACCGTTGTTCCTAAAGGAGCAATTGTTGATTAAAAGGAAAATCTGCGGGTTAGTTTTTTGTATATTTTTTATTAAAGAATTGTAAAAAAATGTTTGACCTATGATTTTGTTCTTGTTATATTAAAAAAGCAGTCGATAATGATTGATTGAAAATTAAATAAAATTTAGAAGTTTGCGTCTGTAGCTCAGCACTCGGTGAAGCTTGCTGAAACGGTAAAAAATAGCACTCGCTCTACCTGCTGAGAATAGACAGTGAAAATTAAATAAAATTTAGAAGTTTGCGTCTGTAGCTCAGCAGGTAGAGCACTCCCCTTTTAAGGGATAGGTCGCGCGTTCGAATCGCGCCAGACGCAAATTTTTTATACCTTTTAAGGGATAGGTCGCGCGTTCGAATCGGCAGTAGCGCAAATTTTTATACCTTTTAAGGGATAGGTCGCGCGTTCAAATCGGCAGTAGCGCAAATTTTTATACCTTTTAAGATGGGTTAAGTGTATTATAAATTTCATCGTTAAAACAATAAATTTCCCTCTCTTGAAAAAGACATAAAAAAATTATAAAATGAAGATGAGGATAATATAGGAGAATGTACTATGAAAAAATTGTTGTCTGTGTCGTTAATGACTTTAATGCTTTGCGGTTGTTCGTTTGCTGCAACAAATTTCGGTCAATCATTGAAAAACGCTGTTAAACAAGATATTCAATCTACAAAATCGGATGTAAAACAAGCAGTTAAAAAAGATATTGCTACTAAAACACAAGCAAACAATCAAGCTGCTCAAAATAAAAAAGCAGCAAAAATTAAAGAACTTGATAACAAAATTAACTCTTTAAATAAAGAATTAACTTCTGTTAAAAACGATAAAAATATAACAGAAACTCAAAGAGTTTTAAAAACCAGAAATTTAGAACGTCAAATTAAATTTTATCAAGAACAAAAATCTGCTTTGCAATAAACAATATTTTAAAAAAATGCTCCCTGTAAAAAACAGGGAGTATTTTTATAGCAAAAATTGCGTTCCTAGAATTATTCTGTGTGAGTCATCGGCTGCCATGTTTTGGCAAAATACATAATTTAGCATTATTCTTGCAGTTTGACCTAAAATAAAGTAATTTATACCAGCCGTATATTCTCTTGTGTTGTTGTTCGCTTTTGTTTTATCGGGGTCAAAATCGTCATATCTTAAAAGAAGTTCTAATTTTTTTGTAATTCGATAGGCAAGGGTTACATTATAGCCCCATCTTTTTTTGTCGGTTAAGCCTGATGAACCATTTGAACCATCTGCATTTTGAAATTCTGCTCTTAACCAAAATCTCTTATAATCGTATCTTAGGGCGGCTGAAGTTACAAAGAAATCTTGTCCGTTTCTTCCGCCTGCTTCAATACCGCCTCCTATATTTAAGTTGCCGATTTTATCTTTAACATTTGCAAAGGGTTTGAAATTAACCCACAAATCAGTTTCTACTCCGGGGAAGAATTCTGTGTACCAAGTATCTGAACTATATCCGCCTAAATCATAATCTATATATTTATAGTCACCTTTCAAACGGATACCTGTTTTTCTTATGTTGCCAAAATTTCTTGCTGTTTGGCTTCGTGATAAAAACGGAACCAAATATGGACTCATTCCGCCTTCATAGCCGACATTGGGTCGTGATGTACCAAACATTAGCGTGTGATGAGGAATTCTGTTTGTTTCAACCCAAGCATCTAAAACTAATCTGTGGAAAAAGTTTTCGTGCATATTTGGGGTTAAATCAAACAATAAATTATAACCTTCTTTTTCGCTCCTAAATTTGCCTTTTAGGCCGACATTTATTAATTGAGGGTTAAATTTGAAATCAGCGTCATTTTCTCCTATGGTTTCGCCGATTGTGTTGATAAAATTGGCTTGTAAGCCAATATCTTTGATGGGTCCACTGTTAAATTCTGCTCTTAATTGATTATGAAACATCCCTTCGGGAGAATCCAGATTATATTCTTTTTCTATAATTCCTTTTAGAGCTTTTTTTGTATAGGGGTTAACTTTTTGCGGTTGTTGTTTATCTTCAGGCTCAAGCAGTATGGGTTTTTCAAGGATTACTTCGTGCTCATGCTCCATTAAATCTTTTTTGTGTTCAGTTTTTTCAGCTTGCGGAGATAAAATGATATCATCCAATTCATCAGCTTGAACCGATTGAAAACCTGCAAAATAAATTATTAAAGCTAATAAAATAAAAAACTTTCTCATACCAAATTTAGGGAAAAAAAGAACGGCTTATATTAGCCGTTCTTTTTTATATACTTAACTACTTATCTTCTTCAACTTGTTTATTGTGGTCATCTTTTAAATATGCCATCCAGAACAATAATACAACAAATACTAAAGCGCCTACAATGTTTCCTAAAGTAACAGGAATTAAGTTGTGCAAGAAGAATGATTTCCAAGATAATGTTGCTAATTGAGCAGCGTCAAGACCTGATGCAGCAACAACAGAAGGAACTGATTTCATCAAAATTCCGCTTGGAATAAAGAACATATTTGCAACAGAGTGTTCATAACCTGAAGCAACGAATGTCATAATCGGGAAGAATATTGCAAATATTTTACCGATAACTCTTCTTGAGCTTGTAGCCATCCAAACAGCTAAGCAAACAAGCCAGTTACATAGAATACCTCTGCAAAATGCTTCAACAAATGATAAATTAACTTTCATGTGAGCATTTGTCAAAGTGTTAACACCGAGAGCGTCGTGTGCATTGTGACACATAGCACCGTAATAAACTAAAAATGCTAATATAATTGAACCTACAAAATTACCAAGATAAACTATTGACCAGCTTCTGAATAATTTTGCCCAAGTGATTTTCTTTTCAATAACGGAAAACATCATCATAACGTTACCTGTGAACAATTCTGCTCCCGTTAAAACAACCATCATCAAGCCTGCAGCGAAAACCATTGCGCCGATTAATTTTGTTGCGCCCCAACCAAGAAATTCTGTTTCGCCTGTTGAAACTGTTAGGCTGACTTGAGCACCGTAAGCAATGAAAGCACCTGCTGCAATTGCTAAAACGAACATTTTAGATTTTCTGTATCCTGCTTTTGCGGGCATTACTTTTTCGGAAAATCCATGTGCTACCTCATTAGGTGCCAAACAATCTTTGTTATCTGTTGCCTGATTTGACATAACATCTCCTTAATTCATACTAAAGACCATTTCATATTATTTTGCAAAACAAAAGAGTGAAATATTTCACTTAATTAATTTGTTTTGGCTTCCAATATGCAATCGGTAATTAAAACTTTACCGAAAAAAATTGTATTCCTTTAAAAGGATTTTTCAAGCATTTTTTGTAAATTTTAAAATTATTTTTTTATATATACGATATAAAAGAAGATAATTCTAAAATTAAAAACTTGATTATAAAATAATTTAAAAGGGACTAAAATTAGTCCCTTTTAAATTATTCTTTATCTTCATCCATTTTATTGTACGTAACAAAAGACGGAGGTTTAATAACCGTTCTTGCTATTAAATCACCCCTTTTATTGTATGTCGTTAAAATAACCATGCATAAATTATCATCATATTCTATGCTGTTGCAAGCTTTGCAATTGATATCAAAAGTGTATGCTTTTGCTTTTTTATCATACGGATTTTTGGCAATAAGATTTAATTCATCTGCCACTTTTTGAGTCACAATTGAAGGTTTTGCATCTTTATTTTGCGAAAATTCTTCTAATACTTTTGAAGCAAAAACGGCATTATCAGCCTTTATTTTGGCTGCTTTCATGACTTCTTGTTTTTGCATAAAACGAGGAGAATAATATACCCCTAAGGCTATAAATGCTAAAAATAGCGTTGTAATTTCAATAGCTGTTATTTTTTTTATTTTGCATAAATTAATTTTTGGAAATTTCATTTTTTACCTTTCTATGATGAGAAAAGATTTAACTCTTCTTTGATATTTTCCCAATGAACCGATTGAGATGTTTTTATAATTAATTGCTGTTGATAATCCGCCATCAAAAGCCAAAGCTTTGTCTAATTTTAATTTTTCAAGTAAATAATCTCTCATTTCTTTGGCGTCTACTTTATTATCTTTTGTAAATATAACAATATAAAAATATTTACCTTTTAAGCCTATTGCAGTTCTTTCGCGTCTTTTCAGAATATCTGCACTTTGGAATTTTACCATGTCTTCATCATAAACAACAAACCCCTCTTGAGCTAAATCCATTTGAGGGAGTAATATAGGCCCTGCTTGAAGAACGTGTTTTGCTTTATATTTTTTTTCAATAGGTTCATTGTGATATGCGATATCAAATTTTAATTTATGTCTTTTTGTTTCTAAAATTCTTAATTCGCCTCTTGATAAAACTTTTTCAAGCCTTTCTTCTTGTTTTAAACTTTCAATTAATTCGGGATTATCCTTAGGGTCTGAAATTAGTTCGTTATCTATTACAATATAAGATACGCTTTTCCCGTTTTTTACGTCAAAATAGCCCGCATTAACAACTAAATCAAAACATTTATCATCATATATTTTTTGAGGTGTGGTTAATGTTTTTGAAACATAAGGTTTGATTTTGGAACCGTATTTTTTTGTGTCAATTTTAAAAATATATATGCCCGGTCCATCTTGTGTCATTTCAATTTTTTCTTTTGCAAAAACAGGACTCAAAGAAAATATTAACAATAAAATTAAAACAATTATTTTTTTCATTATAAATCCTTCACTTTTTTAATTACAAAAATAGATACCAAAAATAAAAACATTGGTAAAGCCGCAGCCACAAAAGAAGGCAAAACTCCTTTTTGAGCTAATAAATCAAAGAAAGGCAAGGTTATATAATAACCGAAAATTATACCGACCGCGATTGTAAAGCCGACAAGCCTTTGAGAACGAGGCGGCGCAAACCCCAATAAACATCCTATTATCGCAAACAATATACAAGTTAGTGGGTGCAGATATCTTTGATATAATTTTGTTCTAAAATAGCGATATTCATCTGAGAAATTGGCTTCTTTTAATAATTTTGCATATTTTGAAATTTGATGATTTGTGAAAACTCTTTCTTTCCTTGTTGTATTGAGCATTAAGTCAAATACATCTTGAGCTTGGGTTCCTTCAGTTAAAATTGAATATTTATCCTTTTTTTCAACTCTTCGATAGATGCCGTCATCGTCAATATAATATATTAAAGCATTATCCAAAACCCAAGCATTATTTTTTAAATGTGCAACAGGGGCAAAGGCTATGCTTTTAAAAGTTGTTGCGTCTTGATATTTTTCATCGGAAAAATTCATAACCGTAATATCATAAATTTCATCAGGTGTAAAATTTGAAACAATTATATTTTGTTTTGGGGTTTTGTTAGCATTTTCAACAATATAAACAAAATGGCTTCCGCCTCCTCTTGATTCACCGAGTTTGTTGCTTGCAATGGGAACGAGTTTATCGTTAACCATGTAGCAAAAAACAGACAATACGCATCCGAAGCAAATTACAGGCGCCATAATCCTGTTGAACGATAAGCCAATTCCTCTTAAAATTGACAATTCGGAATTTTTTGAGAGCCTGTCGAAGGTGAAAATTGAACCTAATAAAATTCCTACAGGTATTGCTTTTGCTAAAACTTTTGGAATTTCCAAAACCAAAAGTTTACAAGCCATGTATAATCCAATATGGTCATTTAGGACTTTTTTAATTATTTTAAAAAGAGTTTCCGGTGCAATCCAAACAATAATAAACAAAATAAGACAAACCAATGTAGCACCGAATACTTGAGATAAAATGAATTTATCCAAAAGTGAAATTTTAAAATCTTTAATTTTGTTTATTATATTTTCCATTACAGTACGAAATCTTTTCCGAGGTAAAACTCTTTAGCTACAGGGTCGACGGCAACATCAGTGCTTTTGCCTGAAATTTTAATTTTTCCGTCAAAAATAACATTTGCTCTGTCTGTGATAGATAAAGTAGCTTTAGGGTTGTGGTCAGTGATTAAAATTCCTATTCCTTTTTGTTTTGCTAATTTATAAATGTTTTCTTTGATTTCACCGATTGCAATAGGGTCAATCCCTGTAAAAGGTTCATCTAACAGAATAAAAGACGGAGTTGCGGCAAGTGCTCTTGCAATTTCGACCCTTCTTCTTTCTCCCCCTGATAGGGCAACAGAAGGTGCTGTTCTTAATTTCGCAACACCAAATTCAGTTAATAAACTTTCCAATAAATCTTTTTTTTGGTTTTCATCAAGTTTTTCATTCATTTCTAAAACAAGTTTTAAATTATCTTCAACATTTAATTTTCTAAAAATAGAAGTTTCTTGAGGAAGATAGCCTATACCTAATTTAGCTCTTTCATTCATGGGTAAATTGGTTATATCTATTGTATTTCCATTATCTTCTTCAATTAAAACCTGACCTTTATTTGCTTTTACAAGCCCTACGACCATATAAAAAGTTGTGGTTTTGCCCGCACCGTTGGGACCTAAAAGTCCTACCACTTCTCCTTTGTTAACATCAAAAGAAACATCATTAACAACTGAGCGGTCGCCGTATATTTTAACTAAATTTTTTGCTATTATTTTCATTTTCTCTCTCTTTTTAATAAATTATATTATAAATTTTTTGAAAAATAATCATTTGTGGACTTTTATTAAAAAATCATATCCTTTTAAAATAAAATATTTTCTGTTGTTTTCTATAATGTCGTATGGTTTTTTGTTTTTTAATTTATCGCTTACTTCTAAAAATTCATAATTCGGGATTTTTACGTATCTTCTTGCTATTTTTACATACGGACACGCCCAAGGGTGAAGCGCTCTTAAATGTCTGTAAACATCGATTTTTGGTTTATTGAGGTCAACTACAACTTCTTTTTCGGACAATTGAGGCTCATAGCTTGCAAATTCTTCGTTTTGCTTTATGGGTTGAAGTTGTTTTTTATTATATAAATCTAAAAATTCTCCCACCATTACCTTAGCTAAAGCCGTTGTTTTGTCTTTTAGAGATTCTCCTGTTTCATTTTCGTCAATGGTGATTGCTTCTTGGAGAATAATATCGCCGCTGTCAAATTTTTCATTCATAAAATGAATTGTAAGTCCTGTGACTTTTTGATTTAAATATATCGACCAAAAATAAGGATTTGCCCCTCTGTTTTTGGGTAATAAAGCAGGATGAAAATTAACACAAGGGACTGTAGATAAAATATTTCTTTTAAATTTCTCAGCCCAAGAGCCGACAATTATTAAATCAGGTTTTAATTTTTCAATTTCTTCAATAAATTCTGATGAATTAACGCTTTGAGCTTTAATATCATATAGTTTAAAAGATTTTATGATTGCGTAATCTTTGGATGGATTGAAAATATCTTTAAAAAACAACTCAACAGGGGAATATTTTATTCGGTCGTTTCTAAGTACGCCAAGGATTTCGTTTTTGCTGTTCAAGATTCCTTCTATCAAAGAACAGAGCATTTGACCATATCCGACTAATACAACACGTGCCATTTTTTGATTATACAATAAAATTAAACATGAAAAAAGAGGGCAAATAAATATGCCCTCTTTTTTGCGCTTTTATTAATTAAACTTCTTCAGTTTCTTCTTGAACTTCATCTTGAATTGTATCTTCTTCGTCAACGTCTGTTTGAGAAGTTTCTTCAAGAGCTTCTTGAGCTATTTCGTCGATTTCATCTTCTTCTTCAATGTAGTCTTGCTCAATTGGTTCATCTTTTTCATATTGAATTTCAGAAGTTTTGTTTTCCATTTCGCGAGCTTGAGATTCAGATTTGATATCTATTTTCCAGCCGATTAATCTGTGTGCAAGGCGAACATTTTGTCCTTCTCTGCCTATTGCAAGAGATAGTTGATCATCCGGAACGATAACGAAAGCTTCTTTTCTGTCTTCTTCGTCTGCTAAAATATCAACAGAGATTATTCTTGCAGGGCTTAGAGCATTAACAATATATTCAACAGGGTCTTGCGAATATCTTACGATATCAATTTTTTCATTTTTCAATTCGCCTACAATAGTTTGTATTCTTGTGCCGCGAGGTCCTATACAAGCGCCTACACAATCAACTGAAGGGTCATTTGACCATACGGCAAGTTTGGTTCTGAAGCCTGCTTCACGAGCGATTGATTTAATTTCAACAATACCGTCTTCAATTTCCGGTACTTCCAGTTCGAACAGTTCTCTGACAATTTCGGGGTGTGCCTGAGAAACAATAACTTGAGGAAGTTTAGATGTTTCTTTAACATCAAGAACAAACACTCTGATACGATTTCCGGGTTTGTAATATTCGCCGGGGATTTGTTCCCTTGTAGGCATAACGGCATCAATTTTGCCGATATTAACAATAACGGCTCTGTCTGTTCTTCTTTGGATTATGCCTGTAATAAGAGTGCCTTTTTTAGACATAAATTCATCTAAAACCATTTTTCTTTCAGCTTCTCTTATTCTTTGAGTTATAACTTGTTTAGCACTTTGAGCAGCAACTCTTCCAAAGTTTTCGGGAGTTACTTCGATTTTAACTTCATCATCAAGTTCAACATCTTCATCGATTTCTTTTGCATCTTGTAGTGAAATTTGAGTATTTTCATCTTCAACATTTTCTACAACGACTTTTGTTCTGAAAACTCCGATTTCGCCGGCTTGTTCGTCTAAAATAGCTTCAACATTAGCTGCGTCTTTATCTCTTATGTGTTTTTTATATGCAGCAACAAGGGCATCGCACAATGAATTAACCAAAATTTCTTTTGAAATTCCTTTTTCTCGTTCGAACTGTTCTGCAGCTTCAAACAAGGCTGTTCCTATTTTAATCATCGTCTTCTCCTTTATTTTTATTTATTTGAATTTTGTCGTTTAATTTTGTGTAGTGTATTTTTTCCATCGGAATAATAATTTCTTTGCTTTTATATTCAACTTTTATTCCGAAGCTTTCGTTATAATCGAGCAGTTTGGCTTCAAAAGTTTTTTCTTCTATTTCGTCAAGCGAGTTTTTGAGTTTTATTATTACATCGTGCCCTTTAAAAATAATATATTCTTTTTCGGATTTGAATTTTCTATCTAACCCCGGAGATGAAACTTCTAAATAATATTTAAAAGGAATAAGCTCATCCAGCATATCTCCCAAACCGCGAGACATGTTTTCACAATCTAAATGTGAAACATTATGGTCGTTTGAGTAGATAAAAATTCTTAAAAACCATTTGTTGTTTTCTTTTTCAAATGTTATTTCAATGGGAATAAGCCCATATCTCATTGCCGTATTTTCTATAACGGGAATTATGGTTTGTGTTACTTCTTTTTTGTTAAAAGTTTCTTTCATTTTTTATCCCTGATATAAAACAGGAACGCAACGTTGTTCGTGCGTCCCAGTTTCAAATCTTATAAAAACCAGCGTGAAATAAATCACTAATTAATTATATCATCAATTTATAAAAAATAAATAAAATGTAAAAAAATATAAATTAATTATTCTTCTTCTTCAAACAGAGTTTTTAACATAACTGCAACACCAAGTTGTCTATCTATAGTGTTGGGGTCAAAACTTCCGTCTTGAACATATTTCCCGCTTACATAGTTGTCTGTGCCTGCCCAAACATAAGGGCTTTTCATATCGTGATATTTGCTGTAGCCCATTCCGTTGTAGTGTTCAGCGTAATCGCAATATGATTGAAAATCATCTTGAATTATATTTTCAGGATTGGCGTTATAGTTTGTTAGGGCGTCAACTGCGGAGTCTTGCCAAGAATAAAATACTTTAGGTCCGTTTATTGTGTCTAAAGTTTCACCTAATTTTGTTCCGTTATGCAGATAAGCATTGAAATTTCCGCCGCTTTCGCGCCAGTGAATTGCTGCAATCAATTCAGCCGGAACATTCGTTTGAGATTCAACTTGTTCATATATGTCTTTATTTTCTTCCCAATTTAGCATAAAGTCTTCTAAAGAAGCCTTTTGTTCATCTGAAAGATTAATTGCAAAATTTGGTATGTTATATTTTTCTTCAACTGTTTCAACGGGTTGCGGAGGAACAATTTCAACTGTTGTTTCAGGTTCTTCAATAGGAGCAATGCTTACAGCACTTGAGCTTGGTTCATTTTGTTCTTTTGAGCCGTTTCTTGTTGTTGGTATTAGCACAACTCCTGCCATAGCAAGAGTTGCAGCTCCAATTGCTGCCAGTTGTTTGGCGGTAAGTATATTTTTGTTTGTTTTTGAAGAATTTTTAGAGCGGTTTGAAGTTTTGTTTTTTGGTATAAAAACATCTTCTTTAGGCATTGAGTTAATTCTTTGTTGTCTTTGTTTTCGATATGGCTCATTTACCCAAGAGGGTATTTCAATGACTTCTTCATTGTTTTTTGCGTAATTTCCATAAAATCTAACCGGTGTAATCATTATTAACTATCCCTTTTCAATACTAACACCAAAAAAAATTCTAAAAAAAATAATTGCTATTTTTATAGTATAGCTTTACAAAAATTAATATTAATGAAACAAAATTTTCATATTTTCGTCAGAAAAAAATGTAAGCACAGTTAATGGAGTTAAGGAATGAATGTTGAGTATAATTATGAGTTTATGGATGCTAATGAAAAAGAAATCCAAGAACAGGATGAAATAAAAACCTTTAATATTATTGCAAATAAAGATGAAGTTCTTCAAATGTATTTGAAGGATATAAGCAGAATTAAGCTTTTAAATCGTGATGACGAAAAAGAAATCGGAAGAAAAATCAAAGAAGGTACGAAAAAAGAAGCGCAAATTGCCAAAAAGAAGTTAATTCAGGCAAATTTAAGGCTGGTTATTTCAATAGCAAAAAAATACACAGGTCAGGGAATTTTATTTATGGATTTGGTGCAGGAAGGGTCTTTGGGTTTAATTAAAGCTGCAAGCAGATTTGATTATAAAAAAGGATTTAAGTTTTCAACTTATGCTACCTGGTGGATTAAACAAACGATAATAAGGGCAATTGCAAACAGTTCCCGTTCTATCAGAATACCTGTTCATATGGGAGATAAAATAAGAAATTTGAAAAAAGCAATGATAAAATTAAGTGTAGATTTAGGAAGAGAACCGACAGACGAAGAATTGGCGCAATATTTAAAGACAACAGTTAAAAAAATTAAAATAACAAAAGAATCGATAATTAAAGAGCCGATAAGTTTTGATACTCCGGTGGCGCAGGATTTATCTTTAGAAGATTATATTGCAGATACTGTTGAAAATGCCCCCAATCAGAGAATTGAGAAAATAGATTTTAAAAAAGATATTAACGCAGCATTAAATTTATTGAATAACAGAGAAAGATTTATTATTTTGAACAGGTTTGGAATAAATAACAGAAAAACAAGGACACTTGAAGAGTTGGGGAATATTTTAGGGTTTTCAAAAGAAAGAATAAGACAAATAGAAATGGAGAATTAAAAAAAATTAAGAAAATCTGAAGAAACACAATATCTTAAAGAATATTTGGTATAATTAAATAATGAGCGATACTTTAATTTCAATTAAAAATTTAGAAAAAACATATAAAAGCGAGAAGTCTTTTTTGAGTCCCAAAAAAGACTCCGAGCTTGTTTTAAAAAACATTAATCTTGATATAAAAAAAGGAGAAATTGTCTCTTTGGTTGGTGAATCAGGCTGTGGAAAGTCAACACTGGCTAATTGCATATTAAAATTAATTACACCTGAAAAAGGTGAAATCTATTTTGAAAATGAAAATATTTTAAATTTCAATAAAAAGGAAACTTTTGAATATAGAAAAAAAATTCAAATGATTTTTCAAAATCCTTATTCAAGCCTAAATCCTAAAATGAAAATAAAAGAAACATTAATGGAGCCTTTGATTATTCATAAAGAAGAAAATAAAAAAGAAAGAATAAATGAAATTATTGAGCTTGTAGGAATATCAAAGGCGGATTTGGAAAAATATCCTCACGAGTTTTCGGGAGGACAAAGACAAAGGATTGCAATTGCAAGAGCTTTAATTTTAAAACCGAAGTTTATTGTGGCGGATGAACCAGTTAGTGCGCTTGATGTAAGCATTTGCGCTTCTATTATTAACCTTTTGATAGATTTGAGAGAAAAGTTAAATTTGACGATACTTTTTATTTCGCATGATTTAAATCTTGTGAGATATTTAAGCGATAAAATTGCCGTTATGAATAAAGGTGAAATTGTTGAATTTAAGCCTACAATGGAGCTTTTTGATAATCCCGAAGATGATTATACAAAATTTTTATTATCTTCAATCAGGACAATAAAAACAGCTTGATATTTTGAGTTTATTTTAGCTAAAAAGAATGCTACAAGGTATAACTCTTGTAGCATTCAAACTTGAAATTATTTTATTTTAAAAACTAACCTCTGATGTTTAGTTCTTTAATAAGTTTTCTGTATTGTTCAAGGTTAGCATTTTTTAAATAAGTAAGCATACCTTTTCTTCTACCAACCATAACCAAAAGACCGCGTTTTGCTTGGAAGTCTTTTTTGTTTGATTTTAAGTGTTCAGTAAGCTCAGCAATTTTTTGAGATAACATAGCAATTTGAACTTCAATATTGCCGCTATCTTTTTCGGTTTTACCGAATTTTTTGATAATTTCTTGTTTGTTTTTCAAGTTGATTGACATTTTAAATTCCTTTATTTTAAATTGTTATACTTTTGTATTCTAAATTGTAGCTTAAACATGAAAAAAAATACAAATTTTTCTTAATATTTTTTAATAAACTCGTTGTTTTTTACGTGCTACAATTTCACTATGAATGATTTTATTGAAATCTACAAGGCAAATGAACACAATCTGAACTCTGTTGACCTAAAAATTCCTAAAAATGAGCTGACTGTTTTTACGGGAGTTTCAGGCTCAGGAAAAAGCTCTTTGGCTTTTGATACAATCTTTGCCGAAGGACAAAGAAGATATGTCGAAAGTCTTTCAACTTATGCCCGCCAATTTTTAGGACAAATGGATAAACCTGATGTTGAACGAATTGACGGACTTTCACCTGCTGTTTCAATTGATCAAAAGTCAACCTCTAATAATCCTCGTTCTACGGTTGGTACAATTACTGAAATTTACGACTACTTAAGACTTTTATTTGCAAGAGCGGGTACTCCTCATTGTCCAAAATGCGGAAATATCATCACCCCTCAAACAATTG
>CALVET010000073.1 GCA_944326675.1 Candidatus Gastranaerophilales bacterium | reverse complement strand
GGCACTTGACGCCAAAAAAGAAAATAATGATTTTTGGATTTATATTAATGCGGGAAAGCTAAATACAGGTATAAAAGCTCTTGATTGGGCAAAAAGAGTTGAAGAATTGGGTGCTGGGGAAATTCTTTTAACTTCAATGGACTATGACGGAACACAAAAAGGTTTTGATATTGAACTAAATAATCTTATTTCAAATGCCGTTAATATTCCTGTCATTGCTTCAGGAGGAGCAGGGGCAAATTCAAATCATTTTATTGATGTTTTTAATAAAACCAAAGTAGATGCCGCGCTTGCTGCTTCAATATTTCATTATGGTACTTTGCCTATTGAAAAATTAAAATCAGATTTAAAAAAAGCAAATATTGCGATTAGATAAAATTATCTATTAAGCTAGTTGACCTGTCCTATTTAAAAATAAATTAAAATGATAAAAAATCCTTATATGAGGATTATTGTTTTAGCTTTAATATTTCAATTTTTATTTGTTTCAACTGCTTTGGCATTGCCTGTTAATGTTGATTTTTTTAATCGTTTTAATGATATTTATTTGAATGAATATATTAAAGAAGCACTCATTAATAATCATGATTTAAAGGCGGCAAATAAGCGCCTTGAACAATTCAGATATGAGATAAACACACAAAGAGCAAAAGAATTTCCTTCCGCTTCGGTATCCGGCAATTATTTAGGCGCTCATTTTCCAAAAAATGATGTCAACTTTTTAATTGATAAAAATTCTTTTATTTTGCCTTTAAGAGCAAGTTATGAGCCTGATTTTCTTTTAAAGAACAGAGATAAAACCCGTTCAAAAGAAAAATTGTATAAAGCACAAATTGCAAATCAAAAAGCAACTTATCTTTCATTATTAACAGATGTTGCAAGTACTTATGTAAATATCTTATTGCTTGATTATTTGATTGAAAAACAGATTGATGTTATTAAAAATAAAAGATTTAATTCTATTTCAAATGATTATAAATTTCGCTACGGTGTTTTGGATATATTTGGTTTAAATTCATCCAAAGAAGATTATGAAAATCAAAAAATTATTTATGATAATTTAGTAAAAAGACAAAATACGGCATTGTATAATTTTTCGGCTTTGATTGGACAAAGCGCAAATAATTATCAGGACATTAAAAGAGGAAAACTTGATAAGTTTGAATATATTGAAACAATTCCTGAAATAATAAATTCTGATTTAATATATTCAAGGCCTGATTTAATTGAAATTGAAAATAAATTAAAAAGCGCAAAAATTGATGTTACCGTTGCAAAAAAAGACTTTTTTCCAAGCTTTAATATAACCGGTTTTCTTGCTTTTGATACAGCCGGTTTGGGAAACTTTTTTTCTTGGAATTCTTCTTTTGCGTATCTTTTAGCAGGCGCAACACAAGATATTTTTAAGGGCGGAGAAAAAATTGCAAATTTAAAAATTAAAAAAGCCAGATATTTTGAATTGGTCGAAAATTATAAGCAGGCGGATTTAAATGCAATTAAAGAAATAAATGATGCACTAAATCTTATAAAACAAGATAAAAAAGCGGAAGAGATTTCAAAATATAAAGTTAATCTTGAAAAAAAGAATTTTAATTCGTCAGAAAAAAAATACAAAAGAGGCACGATTTCAAAAATTGATTTTTTAAACGATAAAGCTTCGCTATTACAAAAAGAGCAATTGCAAGCCAGCGCTAAAGCTGTTCGCTTGATTGATTATTTTACTTTATATAAGGCAGTTGGCGGTGAATTATGAAAAAAAAATTAATTATTATACTCGGCATAATTTTGGTTATTGGTTTAATTATTTTTTTGTTTTTATTTTTATTTAAAAAGCCTCCTAAAATAATTAAAACTTACGGCAATATTGAAATAAGACAAGTAGATTTATCTTTTCAAGTGGCAGGGATAATTAATAACGTCTTTTTTGAAGAGGGTGATTATGTTAAAAAAGGTGATTTACTTGCAACCATTGATGATAGAGATTATAAGGCAAATTATAAAAAAGCTTATTTTGAAAAAAAATCTTCTTATTCTCAAATGCTTGAGGATAATTCAAAATATCAAAGAAATCATCCTTTATGTTTTGATGGAACCTTGTCTAAGCAAGATTGTACAACGCTTTTTAACAATAAAGACATTTCGAAAGCAAAATACGGTTTAAGTAACGCTAATTTAGAATATCAAAAAAATCAGCTTTATTATACCAAGCTTTATGCTCTGCAAGATGGAATTATAACTACAAGAGCACAAGAAAAAGGCGCAAGAGTAAACGCTAATCAAATAGTTTACGTTATGAGCCTAAATAAACCGATATGGATTAGAACATATATTAAAGAAACAGATTTGGGTAACATTAAATACGGTAATAAAGCCTATGTTTACACAGATACAATTGATCCTAAAACAGGAATAAAAAAGAAATATGAAGGTTATATAGGTTACATTTCACCTGTTGCTGAATTTACCCCAAAAACCGTTCAAACTCAAGATTTAAGGGTAGATTTAATGTATAGAATAAGAGTTTATATTGATGAGGTTGATGAATTTTTGCGCCAAGGTATGCCTGTGACAGTCGAAATACCTATTGTTGAGGGGTGAGAATTTGAATTGCGTTGAAATAAAAAATTTAACAAAAAGCTTTTCAAAAGACAATAAAGCTCTTGACAATATTAATCTAAATCTTGAAGAAGGCAGAATTATAGCAATTTTAGGCGCCGACGGCTCGGGCAAAACTACTCTTTTAAGACTAATTGCAGGATTATTGTGCTCTAGTAGCGGGGAAATTATTACTCTTGGTTTTAATCCCCAAAAAGAAAAAGAAAAACTTGTACCGTTATACGGTTATATGCCTCAAAAGTTTGGTTTGTATGAAGATTTAACCGTTATAGAAAATCTTGAATTGTACGCTCAGTTAAAAAAATCTCAAAATAATTTTGATGAATTATTGAAATTTACTACCCTTGAGCCTTTTAAAAAGCGTCTTGCAAGGGATTTGTCAGGCGGCATGAAACAAAAATTAGCCCTTGCCTGTTGTCTTTTAGGTGAACCAAAACTATTGATTTTAGATGAACCTTCTGTTGGAGTTGACCCTGTATCCAGACTTGAGCTTTTAGAACTTGTTAAAAAAATGATTAATAAAACAACGACCGTAATATGGTCAAGTTCATATTTGGATGAATCTTATAATTTTGATTTATCGATTATTTTAGATAAAGGAAAAGTTATTTTTCAAGGAAATACAAAGACTCTTGGAGAAAACATAGAACAATTTGAAAAAAAAGTAATTGAGCTTATGGGAGGCTACATTGAAAAACCTTCTATAATTGCAAAAAATTATCATATTTTAGAACATAATAAAGAATGTATTGTTGTAGCAGATAATTTATCTAAAAGATACGGAGATTTTTGGGCTGTAAAAAACAATACGTTTTGTATAAAAAAAGGGGAAATTTTCGGGCTTTTAGGTCCTAACGGAGCGGGAAAATCAACAACTTTTAAAATGATGTGTGCTCTAATTAAGCCGACAGGCGGCAAGGGCTATATTATGGGGGTTGATGTTGAAAAAGAACCAACAAAAGCAAGAAGTTACCTTGGTTATATGGCTCAAAAATTTTCTTTATATTCAAGATTATCTGTTATGGATAATTTAAATTTTTTTTCCGGTGTATATGGTCTATCGGGAGAAGAAAAAAAGAAAAGATTATCAATGATACTTGAAATATTTAACCTTGAAAAATATAAAAATACCATAACCGAACTTTTGCCATTGGGCTTTAAACAAAGACTTTCATTGGGCTGTGCTATAATCCACGAGCCTCCCGTATTATTTTTGGATGAGCCGACATCAGGGGTAGATGCTATTTCAAGGAGAGAATTTTGGACTCATATTAAGGCGCTTTCAAGAATCGGAGTAAGCGTTTTAGTTACAACTCATTTTATGGATGAAGCAAGGTTTTGTGATAATATCAGCTTATTTTATAACGGAGAAATTATAGCTCTTGATACTCCGGTAAATATAATTTTAAAGGCAAATGCAAAAGATATGCAGGAGGCATTTATTAAAATCATAAAGGAAGCAAAGAAATGAATATTTATTTTGCTTTAATTAAAAAAGAGTTTTATCAAATTATGAGAGATTTTTCGAGCATATTAATTGCTTTTGTTTTACCTTTGATGATTTTAATTTTATATCGTTACGGAGTTAATCTCGATACGGTTAAAATTACTTTAGGTATTAAAAATGACGACATTAATCCGAAATTATCAACACTTGTTAATTCATTTAATCATAGCGATTACATTAAAACAAAATATTTTTATTCAAAAGATGAGATGTATAAAGAAATTCAAAACTCCCGTCTTAAAGGGGCAATTATTCTTCCTAATGATTTTACAAAAAATTTAATTAATAGCAAAAATGCGGATGTTTTAGTTATTGCAGACGGCTCTGAAGCAAATTTAGCCAATTTTGTGCAGAGTTATTGTGTTTCTGTTTTGAATTTGTGGTTAAGTGAAAATTCTGATTTTAAATTTCAAACAAGAAAACCTTTAATAAATTCCGACATTCGATTTTGGTATAACCAAGATATTAATTCTCACTTTTTTATTTTGCCGGGGTCATTGGCAATTACCATGAATTTAATAGGAATGCTTTTAACTGCTCTTGTTATTTCAAGAGAATGGGAAAGGGGGACAATCGAGAGTCTTTATGCTACAAGAATAACAAAAATGAATTTTGTTATTGGAAAATATGTTCCTTATTTTATATTAGGGATGTTGTCTTTTATTTTTAATATTTTTCTTTGTACTGTTGTTTTTCAAATTCCTTTTAGGGGGAATATTTTAGTATTAATCTTTGTAGGAAGTTTATATTTATTTTGCTGCCTTGGAGTGGGTTTAACCATAAGCTCATCTTATAAAGAGCAGTTTTCTTCTTCTCAAATGGCGTTATCTTTTGGGTTATTACCTGCCTTAATGTTATCAGGGTTGATTTATCCAATTTCATCCATGCCTAAAATTTTTCAATATTTAACTGCAATATTGCCTCCAAGATATTTTATTATTTTTATTCAAAGCGAGTTTATGGCAGGAACAATATGGAAAATTGTGATTATAAATTCAATTTTTCTTGGAATTTTGGGGATTTTACTTTTCTTTTTGGTTTATCGAAATATAGATTTGAGGCTTGAAAAATGCAAGGAAGGTTAATTAGGATAAAAGCGTTAATTAAAAAAGAGTTTTTGGCTATTTTTAAAGACCCGAAAAATAGAGCCTTGATTATTTTTCCTCCAATATTGCAATTGTTTGTTTTTGCTCAAGCCATTACTCTTGAAGTCAGAAATATAGATATATCCGTTATGGATTATTCTAATACATATTATTCAAGAGAATTGATTTCAAGATTTAATGCTTCAAAATGGTTTAGAAAAATTTACTTTCCAAAAACTACAAAAGAATTTAGAGAAGATATCGATTTAAAAAAATCTCAATTGGGGATAATTATTCAAAACGATTTTGCAAAAGCAATCAATAAACAATCATCAACGGATGTATTGGTTATAGCAGACGGCAGACAGACAAATTCGGCCAGTTTGGCTTCAGGATATGCAAATTCAATTATTTCAGAATATAATTCGGAGCTTGAAAAAAAATTTAATATAGTATCACCTAAGATTAATGTAGTTATTAGAAATTGGTTTAACCCAAATATTGAATATAAATGGTTTTTAACGGTCAGCATGATTGTAATGCTGTCTTTGGTTTTGAGTTTATTATTATCAGCATTATCAATAGCTAGAGAAAGAGAATTGGGAACTTTTAACCAGCTTTTAGTGAGTCCTTTGTCTTATGATGAAATATTGTTTTCAAAAACAGTGCCGCCATTGATTACCGCTTTTATTTCTTCAATTGTAATAACCCTAATTGTTGCTTTTTTATTTAAAGTACCTTTTATGGGGTCAGTTATTCTTTACTTTTTTGCAACATTTATTTCTTTATTTTCTATAATCGGAGTGGGTTTATTTATTTCATCTTTGGCTTATACCCAACAACAAGCCATATTGGGTGTTTTCGCTTTTCAAATGCCTGCTGTATTATTATCAGGGTTTGTTTCCCCTGTTGAAGATATGCCTTTATTTTTTCAATATATAAGTGCATTTAACCCCATAAGATATTATATGCTTATCATTAAAGGAATTTATTTTAAAAACATGGATACAGCTACCGTATTTTCAAATTTAATTCCGCTTATTTTAATTGCAATATTTTCCCTTTTGATTGCAAGATTTAGTTTTAAACATAAATTAGAATAAGGCGGATGAAAATTCATCCGCCTTTTAGCTTTATTGTTGTCAGTTGTTATTTTTATATATTTTCATCTATTAATCCGTATGTTCCAAGAACTTCCAATACTCCGATTACATTGTCATATCCGAATTTTTGAACAATTTGATTATAGCTTGCGCCTTCTTTGGTTAATGCGCTATAGATTGTTTTTTGCGTTGATGAAAGTTTTGAAACTACATTTTGTACAATTGAACCGCCATTTTTGATATTTGATTTAAGCGATGTCAGAAGTCCTTGTCCGCCTTTCTTTTGTATTAAATTTGTAATATTTGCCCTAATGTTGCTTGGACTTAGCGTGCTTCTTACGTGTGAGCCGAATTTTACGGCAGTATTTTTGATATTTGTTCCCAGATTGGACATGTTGTTTGTAACTGTTTGTAATTTATTAGGCGAGAATGTTTCAAGTGCATTGGGGTTATTTTGTTGTGAAAGTCCTTGTTCTTGGCTTACAAGAGCTTTCCCTGTTTTATTCATTTTTGCGCCTTCATATAAAGTGGTTGCACTTGATTTTATTTTACCGATACTGTTTCTTGTTGAAGATATCATATCTTGTCCCAGTGCTTTTACAAAACCCAAGGGGTTTTGAGTAAAGCTTGAACCTTGTTTAAATGAAGCTAATGCCCCCACTGAAGAAGAATTTTGCACCGCTTTCATTGATGCTTTTGCGCCTGTTGCTGATAAACCTACGGTCAGAGCACCTTCTCCTACTTGTTCCCAAGCATCTTTTGCCTCAGCGTCTGTTTCGGCATTTAGTGCCGTTGCAACACCTGATACAAATTTAGTTCCGCCCGTTACAGCCCCGACGCCTGCAAGCGCTACACCTACAGCCGGTACTGCTATACAAAGCGCGCTAACTCCTACTGTAGTCAGGGTTTTAGTTATTGAAAAATTGCCGCTCTCATCCGTGAAAGCTCCCTTAACTGCATTTACAACGCTTTTTCCTGCGCCTTCCACAATATTTCCGACTACGCTTAAAAGTCCGATTTTACCGTCATCAACACCATCGGTACAAGTGTTTTCTTGTGAGCTTACAAATGTATCTGTTTGATTATCTGTTTGTGTTGTCTGCTGTGTTGAATAATTATTTCTTCTAACAGGTGAATTTTGATTTAAATACTCTGATTGTAACTGTTGCCATTTAGCATCAGTCATTCCGATTGATGAAACCATAAGTGTGTGCTCCTCTAATATGTTAATAATTCCTTATATTTTATTTAAAGTATTTTTTTTGAATTTTATTGCGTTTTAAATATTTATTGTTAATAATTGTAAAGTTAGATTAATTACTTATTTTAATCGATAAGGTAATACTATAATTTATGTGTTATATTAGAATATTGAAAATGAAAGGAAAATATTATGGATAAATATTTATGTACAGTTTGCGGATATATTTATGATCCAAGCGAAAATGACAATGTTAAATTTGAAGACTTAAGTGATGATTGGGTATGCCCTTTATGCGGCGTTGAAAAAGACCAATTTGAAAAAGTTCTTTAAATTTTAAAAAATAAAACTGGCAAAAAAAAATATTTTCTGCTTTTATATTCTATGGCGAAGTAATAAACACTATGTTAGTAGAGAAT
Source organism: Candidatus Gastranaerophilales bacterium (assembly GCA_944326675.1). Taxonomy (GTDB): domain Bacteria; phylum Cyanobacteriota; class Vampirovibrionia; order Gastranaerophilales; family Gastranaerophilaceae; genus RUG14156. Next base: position 5,710 of record CALVET010000073.1, on the reverse strand, counting down.
AAAATATATCCTAATTTTAAGTCATACAGCCATTATAAAAATAAGGCAAAAGGCTTGATAAATGAAGACTCGTCTGCAAAAAGCAGAAACTATAAAGCCATTATAGGTTCCGCTGCAGGTGTGGCTTGTGCACTTGTTTTATGTTCAAGATTTCCCAAAAAGGAAACAACATTTGACGAGGTTATAAGAATGCTCGCTGTGGCGGGGGCGGCAAATGTCGGCGGTGTTTTAGCAGGTTCAATCGGTGCAACAAAAGAATCAAAAGAAAGAAAGTGGCGTGAGGCAGGCTTTCAGATGATGAATACTACTATTCCGATGTTGATGGTAAGTTCGGCTTTAGAAATTTGTAAAAGAGTAAAGCAATTGAACAATACGCCTGCTAAAATTGTAGGCTCAATAATGGGTATGGTAGGTGGCGCCATGGCTGCAACTTCTATTAACAATGCTTTTAAGGAAGATGATGAACCTAAAAGAAAATATACAATAAAAGATTCTGTTGCAAATTTTGACGATATTATCATGACAATTTCTTTAGGTTTTAAAAAGATTTTGGATTATGTTCCGGTAAATAAGATTTTGCCGTTTATTTATGCATACTGCGGCGCCAGATCAGGACAAAAAGAATAGTTGTTATTTTGTTTAAAGCATATTTTATGCTACAATTTTTTCGTTAATTAAGTGAATTGGAAGTGAAAGAATGGATAAGTTTTATACAACAACAGCAATTGACTATGTAAACGGCGCTCCTCATATCGGGCATGCTTATGAAAAGATATTAACCGATGTTATATATAGACATTTTTCGCAAAGAACAGATGATGCCTATATGTTGACAGGTACAGATGAGCATGGAATTAAAATTCAAAAAACATCAGCGCAAATGGGAATATCTCCGAAAGAATTTTGCGATATCAATGCGCAAAAGTTTATTGACGCTTGGAAGTTGTTGGATATTAATTATTCTCAATTTATCAGAACAACAGATGAACAGCACACAAAGGCGGTTCAAAAAATATTTAAAAAGCTTTTAGAACAAGGTGACATTTATAAACATTCTTATACGGGGCTGTATTGTTCAGGTTGTGAAGCGTTTTTATCTGAAAAAGATTTGGATGAAAACGGTTGCTGCCCAAACCACAAAAAAAAGCCTGAAGTTGTATCAGAAGAAAATTATTTCTTCAAATTAACTAAATATAAAGATAGGATTATTAAACACATTAAAGAAAACCCTGATTTTATAATTCCTTCTTTTAGGGCAAACGAAGTTTTAAACCAATTAGAAAATATTGAAGACATTTCTGTTTCAAGAGCAAAAACAAGTGTAAACTGGGGAATTGATGTTTTAGGTGACGAAAGTCAGGTTATTTATGTTTGGATTGACGCTTTATCAAACTATATAACAGCACTTGGTTATGATACGGAAAATTCTTCTGAAAAATATAAAAAATATTGGCCTGCCGATGTTCAAGTTATCGGGAAAGATATTTTAAAATTCCACAGCATATATTGGTTAGCCCTATTAATGGCGTTGGATTTACCTTTACCTAAGCATATTTTAGCCCATGGCTGGATAACAATTGATGAAACAAAAATGTCAAAATCATTGGGTAACGTTGTTTCTCCAAAAAGTGTTATGGAATCATTTAACATGACTGAACCTGATGCATTTCGCTATTATATGGCAACGTCTGCTCCGTGCGGAAAAGACGGAAATTATTCAGACGATGATTTTAAAGAAAAAGTTAACGCTCATTTAGCAAATTCTATGGGTAATCTATTAAATAGAACCCTTTCAATGCTTGTTAAATATTTTGACGGTGAAATTAAAGCTGAATTTATTAAAGAAAATGAGTTGTTTGATAAGTCAAAAAGGACAATAGAGGAAGTTAAACATCATTTTGATTATTATGAAGTAGCTGAAGCTGCTCAAAAAATAGTTGAACTTGTGGATGTATTAAATAAATATGTAACCGATAACGCTCCTTGGACTTTGGCTAAAGAAGGTAAAATGACAGAGTGCGGTCAGGTTTTATACACAGTATTAGCTTGTATGCAGGTGGTTGCAAGTTTAATTTATCCTTATTGTCCGACTATCGCTAAAAATATGGCAAAGCAATTAAAATATGACATTAATACTAAATTAGATGATATTGAATTAAGCAATATAAAAGAAGGTAAATTGATTTCAAAAGAAGAAATTTTCCCCGTATTTTTAAGGCTTGATTCAGAGCTTGCAACAAATAAAAAATAATTAAATAAAATTAAAATTTTGACTTTAAAATCAACATACTATAATTTAATAGTATGTTGATTTTTGGTATTGACCCCGGAATTGGTATTACCGGCTATAGTTTAATAGAATATAGGAATGGCTTAAAAAACGACAGTTTTGAATTAATCACAAGCGGTTCAATACAAACAGATAAAACAGCGCCGCATCCTAAAAGACTTTTGGAATTGAAGGGGGATATTGATTTTTTAATTCATAAATATAAACCTGATTGCGCTTCAATTGAACAATTGTTCTTTTTTAAAAATCAAAAGACAATTATCCCTGTTGCACAAGCAAGAGGTGTGATTTTATTGGCTTTAGAAGAAAAGAATGTTCCGATTTTTGAATATACTCCTTTGGTTGTGAAACAAACAATAACAGGTCATGGCAGGGCTGATAAAACAGAAGTTAAAATGATGGTAAAAAATTATATAGAATTGGATAAAAATATAAAATTAGATGATACAATAGATTCTGTAGCGCTTGCAATTTGCCATGCGCAAAACTATAGATTTAAGGAGGAAGCAAAATGAACGAAATTATTGCAAAAAGGGCGGTAATTTTTTCTTTAATATTGGGCGCGATATTGGGGCTTGTTTCTTTAATTCCGTCTATAATAGGGTTTAGCCTTTTTACACTTTCATTTCTTTCTTCGATAATCGTTGTTCTTTATATGAAGAAAAATGAAAAACATTTGGGAATTATTGACAATCAACAAGGTGCAATTTTAGGAGGATTAATCGGTTTTTTTGCTACAATCGGTTTTTTTGCTTCCTTTTCTCCTATGGTATGTATTTTAAAAATGATTTTTAAAAGTTATTATTCATACGCAATACCTTATGCTATACAAGATGCTTTGTGGTTGTTTTTTGTGATAATTTTTATGGTGGGAATTATTTTTGCAATGACAAATTCTGCAACAGGCATGGGGATTGCCTTTGTATTGAATAAATTTGAGCAATTGCCAAAAAATTCCGATGCACCGCTGGATATTAAAATTGAAGATTGAGGATAATATGACAAAAATTGAAAAAACAATAGAATGGATTAGACAAGGAGAATTTGGCGGTTTTTCAAGGATGATTGATCAAACCGTTATTCCTTATGAATATAAAAAAGTTGATATTAAAACATCAAAAGACATGTATGATGCAATTAAAACCATGATTGTAAGAGGTGCACCGGCAATTGGTATAGCAGGGGCTCATGGGGTTGTATTAGCTGCAATAGAAAACAAGGAAAGCTCTGATTTTTATTCTGATGTTAAAAAGCAGGCAGATTATATTAACTCATCCCGCCCGACAGCCGTTAATCTTCATTGGGCAATTCAAAAACAACTTGAAGTTATTGAAAAAAATAAAGATAAATCAAACAATGAAATTATTAAATTATTAGTTGAAAATGCTATAAAATTGGAAGATGAAGATATAGAGATTAATAAGAAAATTGGTGAATACGGTGCAGCGATTGTTCCAAAAGGAGCAACCATTCAAACTCACTGCAATGCGGGGGCATTGGCTACAGTAGGCTATGGAACAGCGCTTGGGGTGGTTAGAAGCGCATACGAAAAAGATAAAACAATTAAAGTTTTTGCAGATGAAACTCGCCCGAGAGGTCAAGGGGCAAGATTAACCACTTATGAACTAACAAGAGACGGAATAGATACAACTCTTATTACGGATGGCATGGGCGCCTATTTTATGAAAAAAGGCATGATAGATGTTGTTATAGTTGGTGCGGATAGAATTGCTCTAAACGGTGACAGTGCTAATAAAATCGGTACTTATATGCTTGCAATAGCAGCAAAATATCATAATATTCCTTTTTATATTGCAGCTCCGAAATCAACGATTGATCCTAATATTAAAACAGGAGATGAAATTGTAATTGAATTAAGAAACAAAGAAGAAGTTACAATAATAAATGATAAACCAATTTGTACGGATAAAGTTAATGTCATAAACCCAGGTTTTGATGTAACTCCCGCTGAATTAATTACAGGTATAATAACAGAATATGGTATTTTTAAATCTGATGAAATTCATAAATTGTTTGAAAAGTAATTATTATGTGAATTATTATATTAGGCAATATGAATTAATTTACTTTTACAAAAAAAATTTACCATGGTATAAATAGAAAGTAGCAGATAATAGGAGATAGCGTTATTAGTAAAAATGATTACAAAGCTCAAAACGAGTTATTAAATGAAAAAATCAGAGCCAGAGAAGTTAGATTGATTGATGATGAAGGTAATAACCATGGAACGGTGCCTACGTCAAAAGCCCTTCAAATGGCAAAAGAAAAAGGATTAGATTTAGTTGTAGTATCTGCTAATCAAGCCCCGCCGGTAGCAAAAATTTTAGATTGGGGCAAATATAAATATGAAACCGAAAAAAGAGCCAAAGAAGCTAAGAAAAAACAACATACTGTAGATATTAAAGAAGTTAAAATGCGCTATAAGATTGATATCCATGATTATGAAGTTCGTCTTAAAGCGGCTAAGAAATTTTTAAGCGCAGGCAACAAGGTTAAGGTTGTCGTTATGCTAAGAGGGCGCGAAATGCAACATTCACATCTTGCAATGGATTTAATTAACAAATTCCAAGCAGAATTTGAGCAAGAAGCTGTTATGGTTGAAAAGAAACCTCAAATTGAAGGCAGAAATGTTGTTATGATACTAGCGCCGAGCAGTAAATAAAATATAAAAACACCCTTTAGGGGTGTTTTTTTATTACGGCTTAAACGGCAAAATTTTATATTTTAGAGTTTTATATTGTTGTATTTAAAAAGAATGGAATTGTATGTCGGTTCAATTGTCTGATCCTTTTTCTCAGTTTAGAAAAAATTTTAATATAACAACAAACGCCAATCAAAACGTTTCAAAAGTTCAAAGCGCTTCTCAAAAAACAAAATTAAAGCCTGAAAAATATCTTACAGGCGGATTGGTTGCATTGTCTATTTTGGCATTGGGTGCTCTGGCAGTTGCAAAAAATGAGACTTATATAGAAAGCAAAGCCGTAGAATCATATACAAATTTTGTAGAAAAAGAAACCAAAGAGGTCATAGATCGTGCTAAGCGGCTTTTTAATGAAATAGTTGATTTATGCAGAAAAGACAGTGCTTCTATTCCTGCTTGTACAATATCAAAATCTACAATGCAAGATGACAAGATGATAAGAAATATTTTTTATACAGGCAAAGAAGCTATCATGGAAGAATTTTCAGATAGCGGTAAACTCATAAGAAGAACTATTTTTACTAAAGATAATATAACCGTTAAAATGAATAAAAACGGGCTTGGCGATGCTTTTAAAAATTCGGATGAATTTTTTAGTTTTACAAACGGAAAATTAGTTTTTTATCAAAATGGATGTAAAAAATTACCTTCAGGAAATGAAATAGCAAAAAAGGTTATTACTTTTAATGACGACATCC
>CALVET010000072.1 GCA_944326675.1 Candidatus Gastranaerophilales bacterium | reverse complement strand
AAAATTGACTTCTGGAATATGATAGAGGAAGTCCTTGTTTTTGGTAGATTGTAAAATCTGTTGATTTTAAAAGATTATCCAGTTTTGGGTTATTATTTGAAAAGAAACCCTCAAACATTTGGATTATATCTTGTTTTGATGTTTCTATGGGGGTGATTGTATGGTTGATTGAGGATTGGATGGAGGAGATGATGCTAAATGCCATTTTATTGTAACGTTTAGAGCAAGTTACATTTTCTACAATATTTATGTCTTTTTTTATAGTTTTAATTCTGTTTAGTTTATCCAATAAATCGTTATATGTTCGTTCATTTTCTCCTACGCCCGCAATTTTTAATATGAATTCCATAATTAAATCTTCAAATATACAGTTATTTTTTATGTCATTAATTTTATCCATGTGCGCATAAATTTGTTCTTGCATTTTATCAAAATCAAGCATATCAAAAGCTTTCGCAGCATCCACAATTGCAAAAGCGTAACCATTACCAAACAATCTATTATTTTCGCTATCTTTTAAATTTACAAACCCAATAATATTATCTTTAACATTGGGGTTTTTGCGTATGGCGCTTTTTATTTCTTGCGCAAAAATCATCACAAATGAATCATTCAATATTTTTTCACCATTTTTATCCGTTAATTTCATAAAAAAGACAGTTAAATCCCTTACTTCACTATCCATTTCGGCTAATTTAACGGCATCAAGAGGACTTTTTATCAATGTATTATTATTTTCATCCTTTTCATTTAAAAGCTGAATTGCAGTATCTAATATAGACTCATCTTCATCAAGCAACCGATAAATTGCACTATCTGAAAACATCCTGTTTCCTTTTTCATCTAACATATTGGCAATTCGAACAGCTCTTTGCTGAGTTTTTTTATTTCTTTTTGCTATTTCAATAATTACATTTTTATCTTTAAACAACTTATCATTATTTTCATCTCTCATTTTTGCCAATTCGATAAAATCAGTATAAATTAAAGGTATCTGTTTAACTACCTTACGTAAAAGTAAACCGTCATTAAAAATTCGATTACCTTCTTCGTCAACCTCATCCATAATTTTTGAAGCTATTTCCAAGCCTGTTTTATCCGGACATAACAATTCTTCTATATCATCACTCGAAAAAAATCTTCCTTCGGGACTGCCTATGCCTTTTTTTGCCATATCAACAGCAAGCTCAATTATCTTATCATTTTGTCCTGATATAACCCACAAGGCTTCGTCTTCAAACAATCTTTCATTCTGTTCATCTTTTAATTTTGCCAATCTGATTGCATTATTTATTATTCGATTATCACCTGATGCGGCAATTGATGAAACAAACCTTTCTTCATGAAATAAAGGTTTACCGTTTTCGTCTTTTAACTCCATTAATTCTTTTGTAATTTTTTTTGCACGAATGGTTTTTTTAATTGACGCTACAGTATTTTTTAAAGTTCTTAAAAATAATAAAAGTTCACTTTCTTGTTCATCAACAGGGTTATTTATCGGTTTTTTATAAGTACCAAAAATTACTTTATTTTTTGTATTAAATTGAATATGACTATTTTTATTATTATAACTATGATTAATTAAATTAACATTCATTTTGCTAACCCTTATTTGCAATAATAAAAAAGAAACATTTTAAAAATTGCCAAAATTAGAATTTTAATTAACAATTAATTCTGAAATATTTATAAATATTTTTTTCCATGTTAAAATTTTTCTATATGAAAAAGATTGTTCTTTTATTGGTTGCAATTTTAACATTAACAACTCCACTATACGCTCAGGTTATCAATGCCGAATTAGAAGATATTATAAAAATCGGTATTGAAAAAAATCAAGATATTAAAATCAAACGTCTTGAACTTGAGGCTGCGCAAAAAGATATTAAAGTTGCAAATAGACTGAAAAACCCTCAAATACAATCCAATGTTGTTATGGGTAATGTTGCTTTGGGCAATTCTTCTCAAGCAGGAATAGCAATTCCGATTGAAATCGCCAAACGTTCCGAAAGAAAACGCGCTGCAACAAAAGCCTATGAAGTCAAAGAAACAGAATTGAAACAATTTGAACATTCTTTTAAATTAGAAATAATGAAAGCGTATTTTGATATTTTATATGCCAAATCAGTATACAAAATTCAACAAGACCGCTTAAAATTATTTGAAAGTCTTGTTAAAATTACAACAGACAAACCAAAATATCCAAGTTACGAAATTGATAATTTAAAAGCAGATATTCAATATGCCCAACAACTGATAGAAGTTAACAGGGCAAAATCAAATATGCTTGCTAAACAATTTGAACTAAATAAAATTCTAAACACAGATGACGAAGAAATAATGTATGACACAAAAGAGCCTTCACTGCTGGGTCAATGGGCTTTTTTGGACATGCAATTACCTCAATATGAATATTTAGAAAAAATTGCCTTAGAATATAGCTATGTAATAAAAATTTCAGACAAAAATATTTCCCTGTCTGAAGCAGAACTATCTTCAATGAAAAGAAACAGAGTGCCCGATATTACAATCGGAGGCGGATATGCTTGGCAGGCTCACCCAAACGTACCTTATCAATATGGCGGTGCATACGCAGGACTTAATATAGACATTCCTGTTTTTTACACATTTAAACCGGAAATACAAAAAGCACAAATTTTCTTAGAAAGAAGCAAAGTTTCAAAAAAAGCATATATTCACCAGCTAAAATATCAACTTAAAAAAGATTACAACAATTTAAAATATTCAAAAGAAAATATGATTCATTCTAAAAAAATTCTTGAAAATTCCAAAAAAATAGTTGAGCTTTCAACCCAAGACTACATAAAAGGAAAAAATTCATACACCGATTTGGTAATAAATGAAAACGGACATCAAGAAGTTATAAGTCAATATTTAGGTGCAATGTCAAGATATTTTTATTCTTATCTTGAATTAATGCAAGATGTTGGTCATGATAAATTAATAGAAGACGAATTATTATAGCCCTCTATTTTTAATAACTTTTCTTTAATATCAAGCCCTGCAACATATCCTCTTAAATCTCCGTTTGAAGCAATAACTCTGTGACATGGGATTATAATTAAAATAGGATTTCTTGCTATAGCAGCTGCAACAGCTTGGTTTGACATTGCCTTTAAACCTAACTTTAAAATTAATTCATTTGTTATATCTTTATATGTTAAAACTTTTGAATATGGAATTTCAGATAAAATCTTCCAAACGTTTTTTTGAAAATCTGTAGCATTAATAAACTTTAAAGATAATTTTGAAATACTCGGATTTTTCTTATTAAAATAGTCATCAAGCCATTTTTTGACATCAAAAAAGATTGGAAGATTGTTATTTTCTTCCAATCTTAATTTTTTATAGTTAAAATGTGTTTTTCTTTCTTTAAAATACAACCCAACTAAGCTATTCTTATTTGCAACTATAGAAATTACTCCAAATGGCGATATATATTCTGTTTTATAAAACACATCCATACAACTATTTTACGGAATTTTTCACAATTTTCAATGCCTCAAATGCTTTTGGAAAACCAACATAAGGCATACATTGAATTATGGCTGCAGTTATTTCTTCTTTTGTATTATTTGCTTTTAGTGCACCAGCAACGTGGCTTTTTAATTGTTCATAATTTCCGGCAGTTGTTAAAATGACGATTGAAAGCAGCTCTCTTGTTTTAATATCTAAACCTTTTCTTGTGTAAATATCCCCAAAACAAAACTCAGTTAAAAATTTTGCAACATCTTTCCCCATATCATCAGGCAAATCTTTAAAAGTTTGAGCTATTTCATCACCATAAAGAGGATTTTGAATTTCATATCCTTTATCATATCTTGTTTCATCTGTTGTTGTAGACCTTGTAATATTTTCAAATTTCAACCCTCTTTCTTTTAAAACCTGATTAAGCACACCAACAGCATTTAAAGTTTTTGGGAAACCTATAAAAGGAGCGCATTGATATATTGCCTCAATTAATTCATCCGGTTTTACACCAACATTTATTGCAGCATTAATATGTGCTTTTAGCTGGGGCAGAGTTTGTTGAACAGATAAAGATGTAACTGTTATCAATTCTCTTGTTTTAACATCTAAATTACCCGTTGAAAATATGTCACAAAAAATATATTTTCTTAATATTTCCATAAACTCAGCATCTGTACCAAAATCCATATCTTTAGGGTTTGAATTAAATAAAAGTTCATAATTCCTATTGCTTATTTCTTCTCGTGTCATATTATTTTTCTCCTTTTTTATATCAAAAGCAAAACAAGATTGAAAAACCAAAACAGCCAAAAATAATATTAATATTTTTTTCATTTTTCCTCCTGATTTTTTTAAATAATACAACATTAGAGCAGCTATCAGTCAAGAATTAAAATAAAAAATGCACCCCTTAAATTAAGGAGTGCATTTAATTTTTTTATTTTAAAACTAAACTGCAACTTTTGGTTTTGGACCTGCAGCAACGATTTCAGCAGGCATGTTAGGATATTTAGCAGCGAAGTTATCGGCAAACATTTGAGCAAGTTTGTTAGCTTGTTCATCGTAAGCTTTTTTATCTTCCCACATTCCTCTTGCGTCAAGTTTTTCATCAGGAACATTAGGACAAGATGTCGGATAATCAACATTAAATACATCATGATGTTTGAATTCAACATTGTCAAATGAACCGTTTAGTGCAGCCGTAACCATTGCACGAGTGTATGCTAATTTCATACGTTTTGCACCTGATGAAGCAGAACCGCCTGCCCAACCAGTATTTACCAAGTATACTTTAGTACCGTATTGGTCTAATTTATCACCAAGCATTTTAGCATAAACTGAAGCATCCATTGGCATGAATGGTTCACCGAATAATGTTGAGAATGTTGGTTGAGGTTCTGTAATACCACGTTCAGTACCTGCTAATTTAGAAGTAAAGCCTGTAACGAAGTGATACATTGCAGCATTTTTGTCTAATCTTGAAATTGGAGGTAATACACCAAATGCATCAGCTGTTAAGAAAATAACAACTTTTGGAATTCCGCCTTTTGAAGGAATTTGAGCATTGTTGATGTAGTTAATAGGATAACCTACACGAGTGTTTTCTGTTAAGCTGCCATCAGCAAAATCAAATTCGCGAGTGTTAGGATCCATTACAACGTTTTCAACCAATGAACCAAATTTAATTGCATTATAAATATCAGGTTCATTTTCTTCTGTTAAGTTGATACATTTTGCATAGCAGCCGCCTTCAAAGTTGAAGATACCGTCAGGAGACCAGCCATGTTCATCATCACCGATTAATTTACGAGCAGGGTCTGCTGATAAAGTTGTTTTACCTGTACCTGATAAACCAAAGAATACTGCTGTTTCATTAGTTTCAGGATCCATGTTAGCACTGCAGTGCATTGGAAGAACATTTTTCTTAGTCATAATGTAGTTCATAGTAGCGAATACAGATTTTTTAATTTCGCCTGAATATTGTGAACCACAGATGATAATTGTGTGTGCTTCATAGTCAATAGCTATACATGCTTCAGAATTTACACCATCTACTTCAGGATCGCATTTAAATCCGGGAGCACATAAAATTGTGTAATCAGGTTCGCCATATTGAGCCAATTCTTCAGCAGTCGGTCTGATTAATAATTGGTGAATAAATAAGTTTTGGCTTGCCATTTCGTTAATAACTCTGAATTTTTGAGTATATTTTTTATCTGCACCGGCATAACCATCAAAAATAAATACTTCTCTGTTTTGTAGATAAGCAGCTATTTTACCTTTAATAGCGTCAAATTTTTCTTTAGAAATGGGTTTATTAACTTTTCCCCATGCGATTTCGTTGTGAACTCCTTCGGTATCAACGATAAATTTGTCTTTAGGTGAACGTCCGGTATATTTTCCGGTTGTTACAACCAATGCACCTGTGTTAGATAAAGAACCTTCACCTAAACGTAGTGCAGCTTCAGTTAGTTGAGCAGGTGTCAAATTGCGATACACTGCTTTTGGGCCGATAATACCCAATTTTTCAATTCCGAATGTTTCCATATATTTTCTCCTTTTATCAAATATTATTTTAGCACAAAAAAATATAATCAAACCCTTTAATAAATAAATTTTTGTTGTATAATCATTTGCAGTTGGGGTGTTAGCGCAGTTGGTAGCGCACAACGCTGGCAGCGTTGGGGTCAGGGGTTCGAATCCCCTACACTCCATACTTTTTTTATTCGAGTCTTAGTCCGACCGGACTTAGACGAGAATGAAAAAAGCATAGGTGTGTTCCGAAAACGCCGAAGCGTTGAGCTTCGGCGTTTGAGAAACCGTACCCAAGCGACGTGGGACGAAGTCCCTCAGGAGCATACTTTTGAAGTTCGAGCTGTACTCCGACGGAGTAGGCGAGAACGAAAAAGCATAGGTGTGTTCCGAAAACGCCGAAGCGTTGAGCTTTGGCGTTTGAGAAACCGTACCTAAGCGACGTGGGACGAAGTCCCTCAGGAGCAATGGAAATGCACTAAAATCGTAGCGCGACTGCGCTAGATTTTAGAAATGACCCCATGGTGTGTGAGCTCGTGACGGCAGAGCGTTGAGCTCTGGCGGACAGAGCGAAACCGTACCTAAGCGACGTGGGACGAAGTCCCTCAGGAGCATACTTTTTTTATTCGAGTCTTAGTCCGACTGGACTTAGACGAGAATGAAAAAAGCGCAAGGATGTGAGTAATAGCACAGCAAGCGTTGAGCTTGGTGGGCTATTGCGACACTGGACTAAGGCGACGTAGAAATTTGCACGTAGTGCAAATTTTACAGGAGCATACTTTTGAAGTTCGAGCTGTACTCCGACGGAGTAGGCGAGAACGAAAAAGCCATTACCCCCTATCACCCTGAACTGACTAGAAAATAGCGTAAGCGTTATTTTCTGTTCTCTTTGAGCGTTTCAGTGTCTATATCGCAATACCCTGGAGAGATTCCGAAACAAGTTCGGAATGACAAACAATACCTGTACTCAAGGAGATTCCGAAACAGGTTCAAAATGACGCTTTGAAGTAGCCTTCCCCCTGTCACCCTGAACTGACTAGAAAATAGCGTAAGCGTTATTTTCTGTTCTCTTTGAGCGTTTCAGGGTCTATATCGTAACACCCTGGAGAGATTCCGAAACAAGTTCGGAATGACAAAAAATACCTGTACTCAAGGAGATTTCGAAACAAGTTCAAAATGACGCTTTGAAGTAGCCTTCCTCCTGTCACCCTGAACTGACTAGAAAATAGCAAAAGCATTATTTTTTATCTTTTATTCATCGGATTCCATGTATCTTTTGAATTATTTTTAATTAAATCCTTATAAAACCCTTCTTTATATTCTAAAAGTTCAATTTGTCTTTTTAATTCTTCCATTTGAACAAGGGCTTTTTCTTTTGTTGAAGCAATGATTTTATATCGCTCTTCAATTGTTTTATCTCCATCCACACACAAATCTATATATTTTTTAATCTGCTTATTTTCAACTCCAACTGAGCGCAAACACTTAACAATTTTTACCCAATTTAAATCATCATCAGAGAAAATACGAATATTATTTTCATTTCTTTTGATAAACGGGAAAAACCCGCTTTTTGCCCAAAACCTTATTGTATGTTGAGACACATCCATGATATCTGCAACTTGCTTAATAGTATACATATCCTCTCCTTTTAAATATATCTTATCATATAAACAAAATTCGAGAGTAACTCTTAAACATTATTTCTTATTTTGAGCAAGTTTTTTGTTATCAAGATTAATCTCTTGAGTTAAAGCATTAATAAATTCATCTCTGTATAAAAATCCGAGATGAGCGCCATTATTAAACAATACTAATTTATCATCACAATAACCTCTTAGCTCCTTTAACTGCTTTTTATTTGTTAAATAATCATCAAGGCTATGATATATTTTATAATTATCTTTGTTAATTAAATAATTTGATATAGAACTCAAAGTATTTGCGTTTTCAATTTCTTCATAAGAATATTTCCCCACAAGATACCTGTTTATATAATCTTTAAAATTAGAATTATAAATCAAGTCATAAATTAATTTATTATCTAAGGTCGGATTATTTTTCTTTTCTATCGTATAAATCAAATCAGAAAGTTTTTGATGGAAAATAAATGCGCTAATTAATTTTGCTTCATAATTTGAAAAAGGCATTATTTTAAAATTCTCACGTAATTTTTCTTTTTCCTTAAAAGCTCTCAAAACTTTTGCTGTTGTTATTGCAACCTTTTGTTTAAAGTCATTTGGATATCTTTGCCATGATTGAATAATGTCATCAATTTGATTTACGGCATACATAAGCTCAAAAGGCGGACAAATTGCAATAAATTTATCTATATTATTGGCTCCTTGTTCATATTGTTCATTTGCCAAAAACAAAACAGCATAAGCCCCTAATGACGTACCTATCGCAGTTCTATCCAAAAAAACTCTGTCATATTTATTTGAAAGATAAGAAATTATGTTATTCAATAATTTATTTATATATTTAACATCATCCTTGATAAACCCTACTTTATAATCCTTATCGAGGCTTTTTAAAAATTCCCATTGAAAATGACTTCCGATGATTACAACACTATATCCCTGCTTATAAAACATTTTTGCCATTATATTACTATGAGAACTGTTTATGCCTTCTCCTATTGAAGGAAAAATTATAACAAGAGGCGATTGCTTATTTTTTTGTAGAACATATCTAAAACTATATTTATCTGCATTTGGCACAATTTCAACACGAGCAGTCTTAATTTTTTTATTAAAATTTCTGTTCCAAACCGCATTTTCACTCCAAATTGATTTATCATTATCAACCATATCAAATAATGCTGTTCTCATTGAGTCCAATATTGGATTTTGAGGATTAAAATCATTTAAAATAATATCTGCGCTTAATTCGTCATTAGGCATTGATACAATTAAATTTTCACCTTTTATTGACCCTTTAACCTGCAATACTTTTTCTTTATTTTCAACCAAATCTATTTCATCATAATTATCATCAACTAAATCCAACACGTTTTTTCTGTCAAAATTTGATAACTTGATGTATTTATCAACCCCATAAAACTTTTTTGCTATATCATAAGAATCAGCAAAATTTGACTCCACCATTTTTAAAATCGGCTGAATAAAAACAGTCCTATTAATCAACAAACCCAATTTTACTGCTGCAGCTACGGGTGAAGCAATATAAGTTGTGGGTGTTAATGCAAAATCTAAAATTCTTCCAAAAATATCCCTTGTGGTAATCGAAGAAACAAACGGTAAAACAAGATAATTTCCACGCTTTACCTTGCATTTTGCCAATGCTTGCTCCATATCTTCACTATACAGTTCTAAATCAAAAAACTTATCTGCAACATCCATCAAACCTGCAACACCTAAAGTTGTATTTATAAAAAATCTTTTTGTTTCATGTCTTACTGCATCAAAATCTCTCTGAAGCAAAGAACTAACAAGTCTTTTGGGATATTCAATATTTGAATAAAAAGAATTTAAACTATCAATTATAAAACTCGGAAATAATGACGCCCAAAGAGTGTGTACTCTTTTTACAAATAACTTATTTAACTTCAAATTAAGATAAAAAATTCTTCTGTTTATATCTTCATATTTATCATTATCCAAATAAAGCAAATCATAGCTTGGATATTTCAACTCTTTTAGCGAAGAAACATCAGCAAAAGCAATATTTAAAGATAAAATATTAAACAATAAAAAAGCTGCTACAGTTTTTTTCATTTTTTTCTAAATTACCTATCCGTTTTTTAAACTTATATTATTAACTTAGAAAAAATAAAATTAGCCGATTTTACAATATACTAAAAAACCAACCTCATAAAGAGGTTGGTTTAATTATATTATATAAATTAATAGCTATTTTGCTTTCATTTCTTTAACTTTATTTAAGACACCTTTAACTGTTTTACCGGCAAGAGCTAACGCACACAATAAAACAGCACCGCCTACAACAGTTTTTTTCTCAACACCGTTTGCTTTTAGTGTATCGCCCAATTTAACAAAAGTGTCATTTGCGGCAATTCTGCTTTTTGCTTGACTTGCAAAATCTGCCGCTTTATCTTTAACAGTATAAGCAGTAGCGCCAATGCTATTTAAAGTATTTATTGCATTTGTTTTTACATTAGAAAAATTAATATTCATTTTCTTTCCTTTATGAAGCAACTATATTCATAATTTCGGCAATTTCGCCAAGGTTTCTCTTTGCACTTCCGTCAATTGCCATTTTATCAAGTCCTGTTTCTGAACCGTCTGAAACAATATCAGCAGCTTTATAAGCTATGCCGCCTGCAACAAGTCCGTCAAACAAACTTCCTGGGTTAAAGAATATGCCCAAGTTGTTTAACTTTTCAACAACCTTTTCGCCTTTCTTTTCAGCAACACCGTCAACTGTTCTTGAAAAAATCTTATCAACGGTAGTTTCAAAAGGTTTTACAAGTTTTTCATTATTAACTGTTGATTTTTTTGAAAGTTGATCAACTACGCCGTTAATTTGACTTGATACTTTATCTGCATCAACCGACTTAACAACTTTAGATGCAACCTTAACGGCACCATTTGCAACTGCACCACCTGCAATCGCAACAGCGCTTCTAGCCCAGCCAACAGCTTTGCTTCCTTTAGTTAAAGCACAAACAGCAGCAGCTGTACCCAACAAACAAGTTAAAGGATGAACATTCTGTTTTGTTTCTTTAACATCTTTTCTAAATTTATCTATACCTTCAAGTAAATCATCAGACGAAAACTCAAATTTATCACCTGATAAATCACCGGTATTAGCTGGTCTTACAAATTCAGCACCACCTAAATCTTGCGCTTTTTGATAACCTTTAAAATTAACTGAGTTAATAGCACCTATTTGCATATTTGGTTTCTCCTATGGGTCAACACACATCTGTATAAAATACAAACATAACTTTTATTGCTAATTTTGTAATTTTTAGCTTAAAAAAAGTTAACAATTTTTTAAACTGTTTAGTAGATATATTTTATACAATAAAATACTTTTTTGCAATATTTTTATATAAAATATTTTTTATCTTTTATTTCATCAGGCAAAAATTGCTGTTTATATTCCGGGTTATCGTGTGTATATACGTAATTTTTTCCAAAGCCGTATTTTGAAGCATCTTTATAATGAGCATCTCTAAGGTGCGCAGGAGGAAGAAAATCAAGCCCCGATTTAATATCTGATATTGCACTATCGATTGCTTTTATTGCCCTATTTGATTTTTTAGCTCTTGCCACAAATTCAACAGCTTGCGCTAAAGTAATTCTAGCTTCGGGCATTCCTAAGTGTTCAACGGCTCTTAGCGCAGCTTCTGCTATTAAAAGTGCTCTAAAATCCGCATTTCCGACATCTTCAGAAGCAACAACAATCAATCTTCTTGCAATAAATCTCGGATCTTCACCCGAAATTAACATTTTTGCAAGATAATATATTGCAGCATCAGCATCAGAACCCCTCAAGCTTTTTTGAAAAGCACTTGCATAATCATAATGAGAATCAATTGAATATCTGACGCTTGATTTTTGTAAAAGTTCTTCAACAATATTTTTAGTTATTGTTTCATCACTTGCAAAATAAGAATTTTCAATAGCGTTTAAAGAATATCTTGCGTCCCCTTGAGATAACTCAATTATTGTCTTTAATGCGTCATCATCCAATTTTTTTTCGCCATAAGTTTTATTCAGATAATTAAATCCTTTTAAAACAATCTTTTCAATAGAATCGTTATCTATTTTATTTAGCATTATAACCTGCGCTCTTGATATTAAAGCAGGAACAGTGTGGAAAGAAGGATTTTCGGTAGTTGAACCGATAAAATAAAATAATCCCGATTCAACATGAGGCAAAAGTGCGTCTTGTTGAGTCTTTGAAAACCTGTGGATTTCATCTATAAAAACAATAGTTTTTATGCCTTCTCTTAGTTTTTGTTTAGCTAAATCAACAGTTTCTTTGATATCTTTTACACCTGAGTTAACAGCCGACAATTCAACAAAATTAGCACTATGATAATTAGCGCATAATCTCGCAAGAGTTGTTTTGCCACACCCCGGAGGACCCCAAAGAATAAATGAAAATAATCGTTTTGCTTTTAAAAGCCTGATAAAAGGTGAATTTTCATTTATAACTTTTGTTTGCCCTAAATATTCATCCAAAGTTTTAGGACGCATTAATTGCGCCAGCGGAATTTGTTTATTATTATTTTCTAGCGAATCAAATAAATTCATAGTATAATTATATCACAGGCGGAGTTTTATAATGATAAAAAAAATCATAATCGGCATTTTAATCCTATTAATCATTATTATTGGTTTTGTTTTTTCTAAAAAAATCAAAAATAACAATGACAACAACTATAAATTAACCTTTTGGTCAATTCAATTAAAACCGATTTATGAAAAACAACTAAATAAAATTATCGCTGATTTTGAAAAAGAAAACCCGCCATATAAAATTGTTTGGATTGACATTCCCATCCAAGAAGCTCAAAAAAGAACACTGGCTTCAATATTATCCTCTACACCTCCTGACTTAATCAATCTAAACCCTGATTTTTCCGTACTTTTGGCTCAAAGAAACGCGCTTCAATTTTTCAGCGAAAATGATACCGAACAATTTAGCGGAAATTTAGTCAATAAATTAAAATACGACAACAAAATTTATGCACTTCCCTTTTATGCAACAAGCCCTGTAACTATATACAACAAAGAAATCTACGATAAATGTATCAATAAAAATTTTATAAAAACTTACGATGACTTATTTGAAATTTCACCAAAATTAAAAGCTTGCTCAAATATTGCGCCTTTTGCTTCAAGTATAAATGAAAATGACACTCTGGCAAAAATTTTAAATAAATATGATGTATATTCTTTTGACAATCAAAATGACATAGATACAACAGAAAAGCTTTTTTCAAACTTTAATAAAATGTATAAAAATAATGAACTTCCAAAAGACATTTTAGCTTCAAATCATAGAGAAATTATTGAAAAATACATGTCAAATCAAACCCTTATTATAGTTGCAGGGTCAAATTTCATAAATATGATTAAACAAAATGCTCCCGATATATATAAAAAATCTGCGCTTTCAAACCAATTAACGGGCTCAAACAAAAAATATGATGTTTCTTTAATGAATTTAATTATTCCGAAAAAAGCAAAACACAAAGACTTGGCTCTAAAATTTGCTTTAATGTTAACAAATGAAGATAATCAACTTGAACTGGCCAAAATAACCAATGTTTTACCTGCAAACAAATATGCTCTTGAAAACAAATACTTTAAAAATTGTTCCTCTGATTTATATGAACAATCAAGATGTATAAGTGCAAAACAGCTTGATAATCTTGTTCAATTTGATTTTGACGAAAAAAACAAAAAAGCAATAAATGAAGCAATAAATAAAACTCTTGAAGAAATTTTACTAGATAAAAATATAGCAGATTTTGATATTAAAAATAAGGTTGAAACCCTCTCAAAACAAGTAAAAAATTTACAAAAATAAATGCTTAAAAGTTGTGTTTTGTGGAATTAAACTAAGTAAGTATTGTCTTAGTTGTTGATTGTTATGAGGATTTTTTATGACTAAAACTTTGGTAAAACCAAAAAACCAATTAGAAAATCGCTATTCTAAAAAAACAGCGCTATATATAGCAGCCAAACTTCAATATCGTGATTTCATGCTGCGCGCTAACTGCGAAGAATTTAAAAATTCATATACAAGATATACTATAGAGTTATCAATTCTTAAAAACTTACTTAAATATGCAACAAAAAAAACCGATATTTGGAAAATTAATTATCAAATTAATTCAATCAAAAGAACCCTAAAAGAAGAAATGGATATTCTTATTGATTAAGCACTGACTGCTTGTCCTCTTTTAATTTTTTCCAAATTCTTTTTAGCTGTTGATTTTTTCATTGTTAAATCTTTAACAAAATTAATAGCCTCAATATCGCGCCTTATTGCGTTTTTAAGAGATATTATTTCTTCAAAAGATAAATCATTTATTTTATCTGTTTCGCAAATTTCAAAAACATTGTTAAACTTTTCTTGTGTTGAAAAATCATAACCGTTTAATTTCATTTTGCAGGCATACCAATTATAAAATTGATATGACATAGCAACAAGATTAACGTTGTATGAGCTCAAAACAAACATTTCATCCGTTTTAAATGAAATTTTTTTGTTTAATATTAAATTTAAATAAAGAGCTTTTAAGCCTTTTTTAGGATAAATTAAACCTTCTTGCTCATTTATTTTAGATAAAATTTTAGATGCATATTTATTCAAAAACACTTTTGTGCCGGAGCCTTTAATATATTCAAAAAGTTTTTGAGGCTCATTAATATAGCCATCAAGCAATTTTTCTATTCTTTTTTGATAGCTCATATCATTTTGCTTATTTTCTATAGTCAAGGTTGCACTTGAATTAATATGACAACTTTTGCTGCCGTCATTTGCGGATAAGATATTTTTATCCATCAAGTGTTTTCTTTTTTTATTAGAGCTTTTAAATATATTAAACAATATTTTCTTTAAACTTTTTCTCATAATATACCTCTTTTATTATATAAAGTATTTTTCTTAAAAAAAATTGCCAAAACCGCAATAAAAAACAACGCTTGTGCTATAATTATCCTATGAGAATTAATAAATACATTGCTCAAAGCGGTTTTTGTTCAAGAAGAAAAGCTGATGAATTTGTTTTAGATGGCAAAGTCAAGGTTAACGGCGTTGTTATAACTATGCTTGGCTATGAAATAAGAACAAAAGACAAAGTCACAATAGACGGTAAACTTTTAAGAGCCGACAAATTAGAATACTATAAATTCTATAAACCCACAGGCTACATTACAACAAAATCCGATGAAAAAGGAAGAAAAACAATCTATGATATTTTGCCTGACGAATATAAACACCTAAACCCCGTAGGAAGACTGGATAAAGATTCTTCAGGTTTAATCATTATGACAAATGACGGTAATTTAGCCTATGAATTAACTCACCCATCTATTAAAGTTGCAAAAACATACATTGTAAAAGTAGACGGTAAACTAAACGATGAGCAATTAAAAAAATTATCAGACGGAATTGAAATTGAAAAAGGCAAAATCGCATATTGCGATTGGACAATATTAGAACAAACAAAACAGCACACTCTTTTTGAAATCATATTATATCAAGGTCTAAACAGACAAATTAGAAAAATGTTTGAATTTTTAGGTTATAATGTGATAAATTTAAAACGTATAAGACATGCAAACATTGAACTTACAGGTTTAAAAAAGGGGCAGATTAAACAAATCAAACCCCGTCAAATTAAAGAATTAAAAGCATATTTAAATAAAATTAAAGATAAGGAAATAAAAAATGCTGGACATTAAATTAATCAGAGAAAATCCTGAAAAAATTAACGAACTTTTAAAAAGAAGAAATCCCGACTTATCCGTTGATGAAGTCATAAAGATTGATGAACAAAGAAGAAAACTTCAATTTGAACTTGATAATTTAAGAGCCAAAAGAAAATCGGAATCAAATAAAATCGGTGCAATGAAAAAAGAAGGCATCGATACAACCCAAATTCAAGCAGAAATAAGACAACTGGGCGAAGAAGCAAAAAAACTCGAAGAAGATTTAAACGAACTTGATGTTAAACAAAGAGATACACTTTTAAGAATACCAAACACTCCCGATCCTGAAATTCCAATCGGACCTGATGACAGCGCAAATGTTGAAGTTAAAAGATGGGGTGAACCTACAAAATTTGATTTTGAATTTAAAGCACATTGGGATTTGTGTCCCGAACTTGGTATGCTAGATTTTGAAAGAGGCGTTAAACTTGCACACACAAGATTTACTCTATATCGCAACTTTGGAGCTAAATTAGAACGTGCAATTATTAATTTCTTTTTAGACACTCATACTCTAACAAGAGGTTATGAAGAAATTCTACCACCTGTTATGGCAAATACTAAAACCATGACAGGAACAGGTCAACTTCCTAAATTTAAAGAAGATATGTTTAAATGTGTTGATGAGGACTTATATTTAATCCCGACAGCAGAAGTTCCCGTTACAAATATCTATCAAGATGAAATCTTATCAGAAGATGATTTGCCTAAATATATGACAGCATACACTCCTTGTTTTAGAAGAGAAGCAGGTTCAGCAGGAAAAGACACAAGAGGATTAATAAGACAACACCAATTCAACAAAGTTGAGCTTGTTAAATTAACAAAACCTGAAGATTCAGCTATTGAACACGAAAAATTAACACAAGACGCTGAAAACGTATTACAATTATTAAATCTTCCATATAGAAGAGTATGTTTATCAACGGGTGATATTGGATTTAGTGCAAAAAAATGTTATGATTTAGAAGTGTGGATGCCGTCATACAATTCATACAAGGAAAGTTCATCTTGCTCTAATTTTGGTGATTATCAAGCAAGAAGAGCTAATATCCGTTTCAGAAGAAAAGATGGATCCGTTGAATTTGTTCATACATTGAATGGTTCAGGGCTCGCGGTTGGAAGAACATTGGCTGCAATTTGCGAAAATTTCCAAACAAAAGACGGGCACATTATAATACCTGAAGTTTTAAGAAAATATACAGGCTTCGATAAAATTTAGGAGAATAAAATGAAAAAGATTTTAGCATTATTTATGTTGCTTACTCTTGTCGGAACAATGGCAGTAAGTGCAAAAACAAAAACAAAAAAAGATGTCCTGAAAGATGATGAATATAAAGAATTAAAAGAACAATTCTTTAATGCAGACGGATACG
>CALVET010000071.1 GCA_944326675.1 Candidatus Gastranaerophilales bacterium | reverse complement strand
TTTCATTACATGTTTTACAGTTTTCACCATATTTTACATTGCATATCGGTTTGCAGCTGCCGCCTGAAAGAGTGTATCCGTCAGCACAACTTGTACATTGATTTAAATCACACCCTGTACAATTTTCACCATATCTTGATATACAATTTATTTCACATTTTCCATTTTTTAAATAAAATCCACTGTCACAAGAAAGACAATTATCTCCGTCACAAATTAAACATCCTTTAGAATTTTTATCTTCACAGCTGGTGTCCATTTCAGTAACGCAGCGAACAGAATAAGCACTTGTATTATCACTGTATTCTCTTATCCAACTTCCGTTAGTTAAATAGTAATTATATGAAACAGAATTACTGTAGAATTCACTGCTCCATATTTTATATGCTAAGCAATCCCCATCTGCCCCAAGACAGCTATTAATACCACTGCATTGAGCTGAAGATTTTC
The DNA here is from genome assembly GCA_944326675.1 of Candidatus Gastranaerophilales bacterium. GTDB lineage: Bacteria > Cyanobacteriota > Vampirovibrionia > Gastranaerophilales > Gastranaerophilaceae > RUG14156. The sequence continues at coordinate 47,432 of CALVET010000071.1, read as the reverse complement.
CTGAAGCACTATCACACAATTGAAGTCCATTTACTCCTTTGGATTTTGAAATATCAATCCATGTATCCAATTCATCTTTTGTAGCTAATCTCCAAATGTAATTTGAAGCATTAAAGTTATTACAAATATAATTAGCCGCATAATTATCGCATACTGTTCTTGTACATCCAGAATATATTCCTCCGTTTTCATTATCGCAAGAACCTGCTGTTTGTCCTTGCCAACAACAATAATTACTTAATGACGGGTTGCAGGTTTGATTAACTGAAACAATATTAACTCCGTTAGGAATAATTAAACTGTCTCCATCTCCCATATTTTTTTTAGTAATACATAAAGACCCAATCTGAATAAAATCAGGACTTGAACAATTAAACTCACTACAAGTTTTTGTTGAACCTGCTTTAGTTAGAATATATCCTTCATCACAACTTAAACATTCATCTTTATTACAGCTTGTGCAATTTTCAAATTTATCTAAACAACTTTGACAAGTGTCATTCTCATCTAAATATTGTCCATAAGGACATGTTAAACATTTTTCAAAATTACAGCTTGTGCAACTTTGTCCATATTTATCAGAACATTTTTTACAAGTACAGCTTTTTTCATCCTTATATTCATCAGCCCCGCAAGTTAACTTACAGGATAAACAAAAATTACTTGTGCACAAATTACAATTCTCACCAAATTTACTGCACTCACTTGTTATATCAGATACAGAACCGCTTCCGCCAAAGATTGAATTAGAAAATTTCTTTGTAATTAAAGGAGTGAATGCTGCAGTTATGCAAGAAATTACAATAAGTGATATTAAGAGCTCAACTAATGAGAAGCCCGATTTTGTGTTCATATTCCTCATGATTAATTCCCTAAAAACTATCACATATAGGTATAGTTTTTTAAAAAATTGTTAACTTATAATAATATATTCTATCTATTTATTAGAATATGTCAAATATTTTCTACCATATAGATAGTTTATTATAATTAAAAATCTTTTAAAGTGGTATTAATGGACGAGATAATTTTTCAAATCGGAAACAGGATAAAAGAAATAAGAAAAAAGCGAGGATTAACCCAAGCTAAATTAGCTGAGAAGATTAACGTTGATCCAAAATATATAAGCAGGCTTGAAACGGGTAATTCAACCCCTTCTATCGCTACTATTGCAAAATTGAGCGACACATTAGATGTTGAAATGTTTAATTTTTTTATTGTTGAATCGGATAAAAAGAAAAATCAATTAATAGAGTTGATTAATTCCAAATTGCCAAAAGCAAGCATTAAAGAATTGAATGCAATTTTTGAAATATTAAATATAATGGTTGAAAAAAATTAAGCCAGCGAGAATATTTCATAAATTTCATCATCTGAAAGCTCTGTAATAGTTTTTTCACCTTCAAAAACTGCAGCATTAGCAAGTTCTCTTTTATCTTTGATTATTTTATCAATTTTTTCTTCAAAGGTTGATAGAGTAATAAATCTGTGTATCATAACGTTTTTATCTTGACCGATACGATAGGTTCTGTCTGTTGCTTGGTCTTCAACAGCAGGATTCCACCAAAGGTCATAGTGAATAACATTAGATGCGCTTGTTAAGTTAAGTCCTAATCCCCCTGCTTTCAAGGATAAAATCATGATTTTATCTTGAATATCATTTTGGAATTTTTGAATAATTTCTTCTCTTTGTTTAACGTTCAAGCTGCCATGGAAAAATAAAGGTGTTTGATTAAATTCTTCTGATATAATATGTTCTAAAATTGTTCCCATTTCTTTATATTGAGTGAAAACAAGAACTTTTTCATCATTATCTAAGATATTATGTAAAATATCCATTAATTTTTGAGTTTTTCCTGAAGCATTAGCTGACATATCACCGTGTTTTAAATAGTGATAAGGATGATTGCAAACTTGTTTTAGATTTGTAATAAGCTTGAATATTGCGCCTCTACGGTTCATTTTAGATTCTGATTTAGCGATGTTATCCATAGATTCTTTTAATATGCGTTCATACAAGGCAACTTGCGGTTTTGTAAGATAACAAAAATCATCAAGAACAACTTTTTCGGGCAGGTCTGAAATAATTGTCTTATCTGTTTTTAAACGACGCAGCATAAAAGGACTGATTGCTTTTTTGAGTTTTTGCGCACGAGTAAGTTCTTTAAATCTTTCAATCGGAATTGAATAATTTTTGCTGAAATCAACAAGCGAGCCTAAGTAGCCTTTATTGATAAAGTCAAAAATCGACCATAATTCAGATAATCTGTTTTCAACAGGGGTACCTGTCATAGCAACTTTCATTTGAGCCTTTATTGCTTTTATTGCTTGAGTTTGGCTTGTAGATGGGTTTTTGATATTTTGTGCTTCATCTATGATTAATAAATCCCAGTTTGTTTTTTGGAATTTTTCAAGGTCAATTCTTAAAATTGCATAAGTAGTTAAAATTACATCGCATTTTGTTGAAAATTCACGATTAAAACCATGATAAGTTAAAACATTTAAACTTGGTGCAAAATTGTTTAACTCGCTTTTCCAGTTCCCCATTAATGTTGTAGGACAAACAACAAGGGCAGGTTTTTTCAGCTTGTTTTCTTCTTTTAATTTTAAAATTAAACTTATAACCTGAATTGTTTTACCAAGACCCATATCATCAGCTATGCAGCAGCCAAATCCTTTTTTGATGTTAGTGTATAACCAGCGATAACCTATTTCTTGATATGCTCTTAGGGTTCCTTTTAATTCTTTTGGAAGTTCAATATCTTCAACTTTAGTAAAATCAGAAATAACTCTTGCAAATGCTTCATCATAATCAAAATCATAATCATCAATTTTGCCTGATAAAGCATTATGTAATAATTGCATTTTATTAACCGTTAAATTCGGTTGTTTTTCTAAACGGGCAAGCAGTTTATCCGTTTCTTCCTTGTCAATTAAAATGTATTTATCTTTATATTTAATTAAGCCTTGAGAATTTTTAGCAAGCTCTCTAAATTCTTCAGCGGAAATTTTTTCGCCGTCACCCAGTGCAATTTCAACTTTAAAGTTCATAATTTCATCAAGTGAAATTGTTGAACCTGTCGGATTAGTAAGAAGTTCTTTTAAATCATCAATTCTTTTTGCTTTGATTTTAGCGTTTATTGAGGCTCTTGGAATAATAACGTTATTTAATCCTTCAGGAAGATTAACCTCCATGCCTGCTTGAGAAAGATAATAAGTTATTTGAGTAATTAATTTATAAACGCCTGATAAATCAAGCTCCATTGTTACATCTTCAAGGTCTTCAATGTATTTTGTTGCCCAATTTATTTGTTTTTCAATAACAATTTTATCTTCATCTGATAAGTCATCAAGATTAATTATTTCATTTTTTGTCTTATCTTTTGCTAAAATTCTAAGCAAGAATTTTTCATCAGATAATTTTTCGATATTAAAAACAGGAATAATATCATAACTTCCGAGGCTCATTTCATCAAACCAAGTTTGAATATCAACAGCCAAATCATTACCTTTTAATATTCTTTTTTGAAGAGCGTTTTTAACTAAATACGGCGCTGCTTTTAAGTCTTTAAAACGGTAATGCTTAACATTTAAAAATGTAAAAATAAGATAGTTAAGATATCTTTTAATTAATTTTTTTGTTGTATCGGAATCTAAAATATTATTATCAACTATGTTTGAATAAGCTTTTAAGAAGTCTTTATTTTGAAAATACGGTTCATAAACAATATTAAAGGTATCTTTTCTAAAATTAACCGAAGGAATGAAGTGTAATTTTTCAACAGTTTTTTTAACAAATTGCACTAAATTAAAATAAAATTTGTAATTATCTGAACAATCTGATAAATCAAGATTTTCATCTACTCCCGTAAAATATTCAAAAAACATATCAAGGCTGATTTTATATCCGTAATCAGATCCTCGATATTGAGGTCTTAAGCGATATAGGGAGCCTTTTTGTTTTAAGTAATAATCAAAATTATATGGAGGAGTAATAAAAATACTCGCATTGTTTAATTCATTATCAAAATAAATTTCAGTTTGTCTTAAAATAGGATTTTTTGTGTCAAAAGTATCCGCAAATTCTTCTTCAATCAGTTCATAAATTAAAGAAAGGGTATATCTAAAATCCTTGTTTTTTTGACTGTAAGGATTTTGATCAAGATTTAGAAGAAGTTTTTCTATACTGTTCTTTTTAAAACTAAGATTAAAAGTTTTGTCCATTTGATTATTTTATTATAAAGGTTTTTAATTTTAAAGATATATTTTATTGAATTAGTTTAAACATAGGATAATACTTTTATTATTAATTGAAGAAAAAGAATAGTGTATTATAATTTCTAATATGAAAAAAATATTTTTATTGTTAATATTATTATTTAGCCCTGTTTTTGCAGCTTGCGAGCTTCAAGATGTGGGAATAGCAAAATATGCAGTTTTAGAGGTTTTAGCTGACAACACTCCATTAAGAGAAAAACCCGATGAAAATGCAAAAAGATTAACCCAGCTTTTTAAAGATAGTGTTTTATTTGCAGATAAACAAAATGATAAATATTACAGAGTTGATTTGAATAATTCTAATTATGGCTGGATTAATAAAAAAAAGGTTGAAGTTCAAGCAATAATTCCTGAAAAAAGATTTGATAATATAGAAAAAATATCTTTTAAAGAAGATAAGAAAAAATACCAATTTACTATAGAAACAAATTCAATAAGCGCCTATCAATTTAAAGAAAATAATAACAATATAGATTTTACACTTTTTGATAATCGATATGACCCTACAGAAATAAAAATTGATAAAATTAATGAGAAATTTGTTTTACCTAAAGCAATTGAAAATGATTTTAAAATTAAATATGTGAATAATAGTCCGATTTTTGGTTATGATATTTCAAAAAATGAAAAAGGATATTTAATAGATATTAAAAAAACACCTGAAATTAACAATAAAAAACCCCTAAAACGTAAAATTGTCGTGGTTGACCCCGGACATGGAGGGTGTGAAAAAGGCGCTTGTGCTTTTAATTTGGAAGAAAAAAAATTAAATCTTCAAATATCTAAAAAATTAAAAAAAGAATTAAAAAAGAGAGGCGCTAAAGTATATTTAACAAGAACAAAAGATAAACAAACCGACTTATATAAAAGAGTAGAATTTGCAAAAGAAAAGCAAGCCGATTTATTGCTAAGTATTCATCAAAATTCCCTGCCAAACCCAAAATATGTTGATAAAAAACACGGTGTCGGGGTTTATTATTATAATGATTTTTCTTATCCTCTAGCAAGAAAAATTCAGGATAATCTTTTAAAAGCAACGAATTTTAAAGATGATAAGGTTAACTATGCTTCATTTGTTTTAACGAGGTCAACGGCTCAACCAAGCGTATTAATTGAGTGCGGTTATATAATCAGAGAAGAAGAAGCTATGAAATTGGCTGATAAAAAATTTCAAAAAATTATTGCAAAAGCAATAACAAAAGGCTGTGAAGAATATTTAAAAGAAACATTTAATCCTATGCGGTTGTAGGGTCGTTGAAGATAATTTTTGCGCTTTTAAAAAGATTGTCTTCTTTAATTTCTTTAAAATAGTCTTTTGCTAAAATTCTGCTTTTAGAGATAAATTCCATATTGTTTTCATTTAAAATTGTAATCAATTCTTTGGAATTCATGAAATAATCTTTGATTTTAATGTATAAATTAAAATTCTTATTTTTTTGTTTTAATTTTGTATAGATAAATTTGATAGCATCTGTAAGATAGATGTTATAAGCAAAATCGATTGAAAAATTAATGTAATAATCAAGATTATTTTTTGTTGCCACTTCAAAGTAACCAAGAATTTTATTTTCATTATCATTATAAAAAACAAATTTTTCGTATTTGTTTAAAAATTGATATGTTTCTCTTGAAAATAAAAATCTGTTAAATGAATTTATGCTTTCATTATAAAAATTACACACATTTTTTACTAAATCTTTTTTAAAAGGTTTTAAAAACAGCGTACAGCTTGTATTTATTGAATTGATTTTATAAAGATATTCACAACCGCAGGCTCTGAAATTTAGTTCGTTTTTAAAAATATTTAATAAAATATCGCTTTTTTCATCTATAACAACATAAAAAGCATGCGCTCCCATGGCTCTATATCTTGATATAACATAGTTTACAAGTTGATTTGCAATAGAGGTTGAATTTTCTTCCAGAATTAATTTAGTTATTTTAAAACGTTTATAACTTTTTGTATCCTTATCAAGCGTAATAAGCCCTTGCTGAACTTTATCTATAAGTGCTACAAAGCTTTCATTAGCGTATTTTAGCCTTAAGGGCAAAAGATAATTAACAAAACAAAAAAGTTTTGCCAAAGGATTTTTTTTACAATCAGTGAATACAATATTTTTAATTTCAGTCATGATTTATTTATAACACTTTTGATATGCCCAAGCATTATGATTGTGGATAGATTCGAATGCTTCCATTTCAACTTCATAGAAATTTATTTTTTCATTTTCGTTTAATTTTATGACAACATCTCTGATAACATCTTCAACAAATTTGGGATTTTCGTAAGCACATTCTGTTACAAATTTTTCATCTTCTCTTTTTAAAAGTGAATAAATCTGGCATGATGCGCAGCTTTCAGCTGTTTCAATTAAATCTTCAAGCCAGATATGTCTATTTGTATCATATCCTACTTTTAGTTTCAATAAAGCTCTTTGATTGTGTGCACCATGGATTGAAATTTCTTTTGAGCAAGGACATAGAGTCGTAATAGGAACCTTAACTATTAAATAAAAATTATAGTTGCAATTATCGTCTAATTCGCCTTCAAAAGAGCAATCGTAACACATCAAAGATTCAAGTTTGCTTTTTGGTGCATATTTTGTCATAAAATATTTAAAATCAAATTTTAAATATGCACTTTTAGCATCAAGCTTTGCCTTCATATCAAATAATATATGTTCAATATCTGTTGTAAGAAGACATTTGGTTCTGTATGTATTCAAGATTTCAATAAATCTTGACATGTGAGTACCCTTATAATGAGAAGGAAGACTCACAGACATTTTTGCTTTTGCATATACAACTTCTTCAAGTTTGTTTTCTTTGTCTTGCGGTTTTCTTTCTATTTTTAAAGGGATTTCAACATCCTTAACGCCAACTTTTTGAATTGGGATATTTCTTAAATCTTTTTGATTTTGAACATCTTTTATCATATTAATCAAAACTGTTTTTTTCAAGTGCCAACAACAACTTAAGAGCAGCTACTCTTTGGGTTTTCGGGTCAGCTTGGCGAAGCATTTCAACAGCTTTTATCATAACAGGGTCATTATCATACCATCTGTTACCTTTTCCTTGATATTGAGTAACGATTTGATAAATTCTTTCTATAACATCTGCGGCAACATCTTCTTGCAGTTTTAGCATGAAGTCTTTTGCTTGCTCTTTTTGTTCATCTGTAGATAATCTTAAAAGCTCTAATGCTTCTTTTAAGATTGGGTCTTTATCATACCAACGTCTTCCTGAGTTGTTTGATGTTTGTTCGCTCATAAACCCGCCTTTCTCTTGATACTAAGTATAGCAAATTTTTATGAAATTTGAAAGTAAATCAGCATGAATTTAATTCCACGAAATTTTTAATTATACCCTGTTGGCTAATTTTAATTTACATATTTAATTAATAAAATTGTTGAAAATTAAGGAGAAAGATGAAATGCAAAATCAACAAACAATGTTTATGATACCGCCTAAAGTAGAATTAGCTGAATTAAAGAATTTATTTTTTCAATTATCAACAAAAACTTGTAATTTAAAGTGTAAATATTGCTATATAGAAAAAAATCCGTATAAAACAGAGCAGGATTTCATTCAATTGGATAAAATTAAGCAAGCTTTAATCTGTGTTAAAGGTAAAAATCTTAATTCAATTTATTTAACCGGTGGTGAGCCATTAATGCACCCTGATTTTAATCAAATTTTAAGATTGTGTTTAAAAATTTCAAATACGACCGTTTTAACTAATGGCACGATGATTAATGATAAAAAGGCAAGATTTTTAAGAAAAATTGATGACGAAAGCCAATTTGAAACTATTTATCGAATTAGTTTAGATTCAACAAATGAATTGGAAAATGATGAATTAAGGGGCAGAGGCAGCTTCAGAAAAGCATTGAGCGCCATAATGAGCTTAGCTAAATATGAATTTAATCCGATAATCAGCGTTGTAAATTATAAAAATAAAACAAAAGAAGAAATTTTTGATGAATTTCAAAAATATTTTATGAAAAAAGGATTGGAATTAGAAGCAATTAATTTAAAAATTATTCCTTTTTACAATAAAGAACGTGAATTAAATCAAATTGAAAATATAGATAATATTGATATTAGAAATCTTGATTGCTATTCTTCAAGAGTAATAACTCAAAACGGTGTCTATTCTTGTCCTGTATTAGCTCAAGATTATAGGGCAAGATTAGGTTCATCTTTGGATGATTGTTCTAAAATTAATTATTTAGATTGCGAAGCTTGTTCAACATGTATTAAATCAGGATTAAAAGCACAGGTTAATGATTGGATGTAGGGTTTAGAAGAGAAATTTTCATAAATTCTTCAAATGTAAAACCCATAAATGCTTCACAAAAATCGTAATTAAAAAAATGTGCTCTAAAAGCATTTAAACCAAGAATTTTATCACTGTAGTTTTGATATTCTTCTGTTGGATAATAGATATTTAAAATTCTTTTTTTTGTTTCAATAATTGAAGTAATATCAACGGAATAATCAGGCGCACAAAGTGCAAAATCTGATTCATACATGATTATTTTAAGGTTAGGATTATATTCTTTTTCTTCCAAAAGCATTCTAAAATGTTTTAAAAGAGCTAAAGTATCTTGGTTATTATCAAATATATTGGGAATGAAAATATAATCAGCTTCTGATATGTCGATTTTTCTAAAAGTTGAATAGTGATTTTTTAATGTTTTGCTATCAATATCAAAAATTTTATATCCTTTAACTCTTAGAGATTTCATAACATCTGAGAATTGTTGTTTTTTCATGCTTGCAGATTTGATTGTATCGAATTCTTTAAGCATGTTTGAACCGTTTGTGAAGCATAAAACTTCAAAATTTTTCGGATATTGCGCAATAAGTCCTCCCAATCCTTTAGTTTCAGCGCCGGGGTATTGAGATAAAACAAGACATTTTGTATTTATGGTTATTTTAAATTTATTTGGTTTTTTATTCATTTTCACTAAAAAATCAAAAATGAATTTATTGTAATCTATTTCATTTTTGATAAAGGTTTTTTTAATGAAATCAATAATTTTTCTTTTAATATCAACCATATAAAATCCATCTTTATACTGAGATTATAGCAAAATATATTTTTAAAAATCAACCAAACGAGGCTAAAATAGGCGTTATTTGTAAAGTTTGTTAAGTAATGGTTTATGCTGAGTTTATAAATTGATAATTTAATTTTTTTTGATAGTATTGTAGAAGTGTACTTATCAAAAATAGGAAGAAAATCAATGAAAATATTACCCGTTAATTCAACTTATAATTCTTTAAAAGCAAATAAAATTAAAAATAATAATAAAATACAAAAATCAAATTCTTCTTTAAATTCTTTTTCAACAACCAAGGTTCCTTTGGCTTCAATGTGGAATATGGCAAATATTTCTTTTGGGGATAAAAAATCTGAAAGTGATTTAGTTGCTGAAAAATTGCTTAAACAACAAGCACATAAAAGAACATATTTTCATTGGATAACTGCACCCGAAATAAGAGAATATGCAAGAAAATTAGGTGATAAGGCTCCTGAAGTTGTTGCACAAGGTTTATTAATACAGGATGAAAACGGCGGAACACCTCTACATTATATCAAGGCACCCGAAATAAGAGAATATTCAAACATATTGGGTGATAATGCTTCTGAAACTTTTGAAAAAGGTTTAAAAATACAAAATAAATACGGAAATACACCTTTGCACCATGCTGAAGTGCCTGAAATCAGAGAGTTTTCTAATGCGTTAGATAATAATGAAGCTTTTGCTAAAATTTTAAATATAAAAAATAATGACGGTTACAATGCTTTTGAATATGCCTCAAAGGCTGAAATGAGCGAATTTGCAAAAGCTGTAGATGATGACGAAGCGTTTTGTCGTATTTTAAGCAATTAATATTATTTTCGGGTTTTAATAAATTGTCTGTGTAAAAAATAAATATGAAAATTCAATTTAAACCGATAATTTTTGCAAAACCTAGAAATAATAAAATAAATAATTCAAATTCTAATTCTATTCGATATAGATACAATTTGAATTCTGATGTTGTGTTTTTTAAAGGCAAATCTTTAGCTCAGCAAGCAAAAAACCTTCCAAAAGATGCTTTTTTGTCTGATGGGTTAAGAGAATATATTTTAGAAAACATTGATACAAAAAATCTTATAGATTTGCACAAGGAATATTATGCTCCGCTTTTAGATTGTCAAACATTAGAAGAAGCAAAAGAACTATATCCCGAATTTAGCTCTGTGGTTGATGTAAAAAATTTGGATTTAAAAAATGCAAGTTATTTTTTAAGACAAGTTTCAAAAGGTAAAATAAAAGGGTTAACAAGAGAAAATGTTACACTCGAATTTTTAAAGAAATATATTGCTCAGTTAGAAACCATAGAAAATCAAGAAAGAAGTTATTTTAATTTATATGCTTCTACTGTTAAAAAAATACTTGAATCTTTAAATATTTCCTTAGATAAAAGATATTCAAGATTAATTAAAATAGGAAAAATATCAAAATCTAATTCAAAATTTTGGCAAGATGATGAAAAAAGAGCTCTTCAAGCAGAAATTACACGGTCATATTGGCAAGATGAAGCATTTAGATTAAAAGTGAGTGCTTCAATGGGTAGCAGTGAATATAAAGCAAAACACTCTGTAGTCATGAAAGATAATTGGAAAAAAGATGAGTTTAAAATTTCATTTCAAATTGCCCAAATTGCAAAGAAAATTGCAAGTTTAAAATATCAAAATTCTCAAGAAGACTTAACCTGTAAAAATTCAAATATAGAAATAGCAAAAATACAAAAAGAAATTCTTACTAATTGGGGATTTTATGATAAAAACCGTGATTTAAAAAAAATTCTTGAATTGGCTTATAGCCTTGAGCCTTATTGATATATTGACTGAAAAATAAAAACTAAAAAGGACAAGCTTAAATAAAGCTTGTCCTTTTATCAATGAATTTATTTTATGCTTTAGAAAATTTAAATTCATCATTAACATAATCAATTTTAATTTTATCTCCATCATCAAAATCGCCTTTTAACAATGCTTTTGATAAAGGATTTTCAATTAATTGTCTTATTGTTCTTTTTAGCGGTCGAGCACCATACATTGGATTATATCCTGCAATGGCTAAGTGTTCTTTAGCTTCTTGTGTTATTTCAATTTCAATTTTTCTTTCTTCAAGTAATTTTTTCAAATATTGAACTTGAATATCAACAATTTTTGACAAATCTTCTAATTTTAGCGCATCAAAGAATATTGTTTCATCAATTCTGTTTAGAAATTCAGGTTTAAAATATTCTCTTAATTTTTGGCTTATTTCTTCTTTTATTTGTTCTTTGTTGGCCGTATTTCCTTTTAAGGCATTATCAAGAATAATATTTGAGCCTATGTTAGATGTCAGAATGATAATTGTGTTTTTAAAATCGACTGTTCTTCCTCTTGAATCTGTTAATCTGCCATCATCAAAAATTTGAAGCATGATATTAAATACATCAGGATGAGCTTTTTCGATTTCATCAAAAAGAATAACTGAATATGGTTTTTTTCTTACTGCTTCTGTTAATTGTCCGCCTTCATCATATCCGACATATCCCGGAGGCGCACCAATTAATCTTGCTACTGAATGTTTTTCCATGTATTCAGACATATCTATTCTGATTAAGCTGTTTTCATCCAAAAACATAAACTTAGCTAAAGCCTTAGCAAGTTCTGTTTTACCAACCCCTGTAGGACCCAAGAATAAAAATGTTCCTATGGGACGTTTTGGATCGGCTAAACCGCTTCTTGCACGTCTTATAGCATCAGATATAACATTAACTGCTTCATCTTGACCTATTACTTGACTGTGGATGGTGTTTTCCATATCCAAAAGTTTTTGACTTTCTTCTTCAACAAGTTTTGAAACAGGAACGCCCGTCCATTTTGAAATGATTTCAGCAATATCTTCTTCATCTATTTCTTCTTTTAATAGAGTATTTTTATGTTCTTGCTTTTTACATTCTTTTAATTGAGCTTCTAATTCGGGCAATTTGCCGTATTTTAATTTTGCGGCAAGTTCAAGATTGTATTCTCTTTGAGCTTTTTCAATTTCGTGTTTAGTTTGTTCAATTTCTGTTTTAATACCTGTTTCACCTTTAATTGAAGATTTTTCTTTTTCCCATTGAGCTTTTAGAACTTGAACTTTGCTATCTGTTTCATCAAGCATTTTTTGAACTTTTTGGATTTTTTCTTCGTCATTATCATCTTTTAGGGATTGCAGTTCAATTTGCAGTTGAAGTTTTTGTCTTTCCAATTTATCCAATTCTTCAGGCATTGAATCAATCTCAATTCTAACAGCACTTGAAGCTTCATCTACAAGGTCTATTGCTTTATCAGGAAGAAATCTGTCTGTTATATATCTTGCTGATAATTTTGCTGCAGCAACAAGCGCTGAATCTTTAATTCTTATGCCGTGGTGTACTTCATATTTATCTTTTAAACCTCTCAAAATTGAAATTGTATCATCAATTGAGGGTTCATCAACTAAAATCGGTTGAAAACGACGTTCAAGCGCAGGGTCTTTTTCAATATATTTTCTATATTCATTAATTGTGGTTGCGCCTACTGTTCTTATTGCGCCACGAGCAAGCATTGGTTTTAAAAGGTTTCCTGCGTCAGATGTACCCTCGGCTCCGCCTGCACCCACAACTGTGTGTAATTCATCAATAAACATGATGATTTGACCGTCTGATTTTTCAACTTCTTTTAAAACTTTTTTAAGTCTTTCTTCAAATTCACCACGATATTTTGCACCTGCAATTAATGCACCCATATCAAGTGAAATTAAAGTTGTATTTTTTAAGCTTTCAGGAACATCTCCTCTTATAATTCTTTGGGCTAAACCTTCAACGATTGCCGTTTTACCAACGCCCGCTTCACCTATCAAACAAGGATTGTTTTTGCTTCTTCTGTTAAGTACTTGAATTATTCTTCTTATTTCTTCATCTCTGCCTATAACAGGGTCAAGTTTTCCGTCTTGAGCCAGTTTTGTTAAATCGACAGAAAATTTTTCCAATATTTTAAAATCTTCATCAGCGTTTTTTGTATCCACTTTTTTATCCCCCCTTATGTTTTTTATGGCGGTTAATATTTTTGCATCGTTTAATTGATATTTTTCAATTATTCTTTTTAAATCCGATTCATCGCAATTAGCAATAGCTAATAAAAGATGTTCGGGTGAAACGAAGCTGTCTTTCATTTCTTTAGCTTTTTTAGCTGCTAATTCAAACATTTTTAAACAATTTTGACTAAAAAATATTTTATCTGTAATTTCAGCGGTTTTAGCCAAATTATTCATAATATTATTTACATCTGAAGTAAACAAGTTTGAATTTAGTTTCAATTCTTGAAATAAATTTATAACACTGTCTGAACTTGATTGCGTCATTGCAAGCAAAATATGCACGGGTTCAATCAAAGTATTATGATTTTCCATGGCAATATTTTGTGCATTATAAATTAATTCTTTAGATGAATCGGTAAAATTATCAAACATAATAAAAACCTCGGAAAATATTTCTCATATTTTCATTTTATAAGGTTTTTTAAAAAAACTTCTAAAATTAATCTTATTTTAATGTTTTACAATATTTAATAAATTCAAATAATCATAAACAGGACCTTTATTATTAGGTAAAGCCCAACTAAAATCTTCGTTTATTGAATCATTAACCATTGATTGATATTTTTCTTTATCTTCAAAATATATTTTTAGCGCATTTTTCATTGCTTCATAAAATTCTTCGGCAGTTAATTTTTTATCTTTATCGGTCAATATTCCGTTAAATTTATTATTTCTGTTGACAGTGTCTGATATTCCGCCGACATTTGAAGCGATAACAGGGGTTGCAAGTGCTAAAGATTCGCTTTGAACCAAACCGCAAGGCTCGAATATACTTGGAATCATAAAGAAATCGCTTGCAGCCATAATGGCAGGTAACGGTGCAAATCCATGGGCAAAAACAACTCTGTCATTGTCTTCTTTTGATAAGCCGTAGTTTTTTAAATCTTCAATTATTTTTCTTTGGCTTCCGCCCTCGCCGTCTTGTCCTGCTATATAGAAAATCGGTTTTTCGTACCCTTTAAAATCATTTTCCCAATTGTCAAATAACATTTTAATTGCGCCGCATAAAACACCCATGCCTTTTTGAGATACAAGTCTTCCGCCTGAGGATAAAACAGGAGTATTTTTTAATTGCTTTTCGGTTAATATGGGCAAATTAGTGCCTTTTTCTCCTTGGTAAAATTCTAAAGGCGAAAGATTGTTTACGTTTTTAATTTCTTCATTTGTACATGCCGGTGATTTTGTAAAAGGAAGCATAAATTTATTATAGAAAGCAATTTTATTTTGGCTTCTTTTCGCCATTAAATTTTTTTGAGGAGTTTGTTTATTGTATGTTTCAAATTTAACCCCTGTTGTTTTTTCAATTTGAGAAGCTTTATTTTCAATAGAAATGTTTTTGAAATCATTTCCGTTTATTACCCCGACAAGTTTTCCGGCCTTTTCTTTTTGAACTAATGCCCATTGCAGCATGTTTGATAAATCGCTGTGTTGCGGCGAAATCAATTCGCTAGCGTAGTTTTTGGAAACAGGGCAAAAATAATCACTTAAAATTATTCCCATGTTTAAGAAATTAACAAAATTATCGTAAGAATTTTCATAGTTTAACAATAAAACATTATCTAAAACTCTTAAACCTTGGTCGTTTTCGTCAATTCTTTCCGTGTGTACTTTTGCATTTGAAACAATATCAAAAGCATATTTATCAAATAATGTATTTAAAATATTTGAAGCTGCAGCTCTTTTTTGATAAAAACTGTTGTTGTCCCTTGAATTTCCTTGATACATAACATTATGACCAATGGTTATGATGTTCAGGTTTCTTAGTTTTTCGGCGCTTTCATCGCTTAGTTGTCCGTATGCGTTTTCAAGCCCTGATTTATATCTCATCAATGCTGCTATAGGGCTTGCCTGCCAATCATTTAAAATCATTGCGTCAGGTGCTTTAATTTTATCCAATGCCCTTTTTGAATATATTTTTGTGTCTTTAGAAGCATTTAAACCGTCTGTTTTTATTTTTGCCAATTCATAAACAGCCTTTGACATGAGCGCAAATTTTTCGTTTTCTTCCGTTTTGGAATTGGCTTCATAAATTGTTCCGTCAAAGTAGTTATCGCATTTAATGAAAACTAATTTTCTTTCATAGCCTTGTTTATCTCTATCCGTATATAAAAATAATTCTACATCAACAGGTTTTATACTCCCGTTTTTATAGGTGTCGGTTTTAAAAGATAACATTTTTTGAAGTTCAAATTTTTTACCTTTGTAATTATAGAAATATTTTCCGTTTTCTTCTGAAAAAGTGGAAATACCTTCTTGTAAATACATAGGTGTAAATGTTGGGATATCTATTCCGAGTTTTACTGAATTATTTCTGATTTCAGGAGGAACAGAACCTAAACCTCCTTCTTTAATCGGCGCAAATTCTGATGTTATTGACCAAACTACAGGTGTTTCTTTTCTTATTTCAGCTAAAGGCTCGCAAGAAGTCAGTTTTCTGTATGCTGTTTCTTGGATTTGCGAAATGGCCTTTTCATATTTTTCGGCATTTTTATTCAGTGCGTTATTTTGCGCCAAAAGTCTTATGCCGTAATAACCTCTTGTATATTTTTCATTTGTTAAATTAAGCGCGGTTGATTTAAGATAATCTATGCTTCCAACAGCCCCGTATGAAGATTGCTGCAAGGGACTTTGGGCATTTCTCAGATTTTCTATTATATTATCTTTTTCTTGTTCGGATAATTGTCTTTCTTCAAAACCGCTAATTCCGGCTAAGGCCAAAAGAGCCAGCCAAGATTTATTATCCTCTTTATATATTATTTCTTTTGTGGTTTCTTTTATTTTTTCGGGATTGATTTTTTTATTTTTAAATGATAAATACCCCAAATAAAAACCGCCCGTAATTCCTAATAAAAACGGAAGTATTTTTTTTAATTTCGGGTGTTTATTTTCTTTTGTTTTAAAATTTTGTTTTTTGTTTCTTGTGGGAGATTTTTTATGTAAAGACCGAAAAGAAGGCCTTTTATTAGAAATAAGAGGGGAAATTTTCATACACATTCCTTTTAAATTTAGATGGCTATTTGACTCAACCTTAGTATATTAAGTTTAGTATGAATAAAATTTAATAGCAAGGAATATATTTTATTTTTAAAATTTATCTTTATATTGATTTAATTCTTCCACAAGTTTATATACTGTAGTTGAAGGATTATTTTTTTCAGGGCAATCTGTTTCATATGAAGCAATTAATTTTTTTGCATTTTTAATTGCATATTCTTCTTTATCTTTTATTATATCATACATTTCTAAAGAATTTTTTTTATACTTATATCCCAATAACAAGCTTAATTTTTCTATATATTGCTCCCTTGATATACCTGTGTTGAAATAGTGAAAATGTAATAAATACCACAATTCAAAAGCTTCATTAGAATATACAATATGAATATTTTTATATTTTTTAATCATTTGGAATGCTCTGTTGAAATGATGTGCCTTAAAAGAATCCCTATCAAAAACACACCATATCTGAGAATAATCTTTTCTTCTATTTATTGCAAATTCAGTAATCTTATCTGTATTACATCCAAGTCCTTTAATTTCAACATTTGATAATTTATATCTGCATTTTATTGCGTTAAAATAATGTGGTTCTGTTTTTTCACCTTCGCACAATATTAAAATATTATCTAATAATTTTCTATTTTGTTTTTTTCTGACCTCTTTATACAATTTGGCTTTTTTAAATAAATCGTCAGTTCCCATTGTATCCTCAATTATTTTAATTCATTTCCAAAAATTCCATATTCATCAATAAATGGAATTGCCTTAAATTTTCCTTCTAAATAATCTTTTGCAAACGTTCTATCGTATCTAATATTATAATCATACAAAGAGTATAAATTTGATTGTCCATATTTATTTTTATCTACAAAATAAATTTGATCACGTCTAAAATACTTATTATTTAATAAGTTAGTATCGTGTGTATTAAAAATAAATTGTGCATTTTTATTTTTAATATGAAATAATTTGATTAAAAACCTTGATACTAAAGGATGTAAATTACTTTCTAATTCATCAATTACTAAAATACCACCTTTATTAATTGTATCGAGAATAGGACCAATCAATGAAAATAAATTCTTTGTTCCTTTTGATTCATTTTCATTAAAATCAAATTCTATGGTTTCAACGATTTTATTATTTTTATCATATTTATTATGCAAAGTTTTAATTTCAGGCATAAATTTTAAATTAATGCCTGAAGCTTTTAATTTAGATAATTTGTCTTGAATAAATTTTGGCGCTTTATTTTTATCAATTTCCAATAATTTAAGATCAGATATTGAAAAATCTGCAATTTTTAAGATTTCCATAAATTCTTTTTTATTATCAGAGTTTTCCAAATAATTTACAGTTACAGGATTATAAATTCCAAATCCTTCAATTATATTAAATTTATAAAACCATTTTAAAATGGTTTCTGCAATTATACCGTTAAATTGAGCAACAACTGATAAGAATAAAGCATTTTTTCTTGTTAATTCAATAACCCTATGTCCTTCTTTAAACTTTGCTCCAATTTTAATATTTTGTTCATGTCTTTCAAACAATAAAGATTCTTTCGCTTTGTTAGCAGAAAATAACCATTCGTCAATCACTGCAATGTTATTTAATCTAAAACCATATCGATATTTAATATCATCTATAATAAAAACAAATTCAAATAAACTAGGCTCATTTTCGGTAATTGTTGATAATAAAAATGGAGTTACCGGAATTTTTTCATTAACTTGTGTTTCTTTTGAAGAAGATAAAATAAAGTTTTTTGCAAAATTCATTGCCTTGAATAAATTACTTTTTCCACTTGCATTCGCACCAAAAACAGCAGCGCTTTTTAAAAGTTTTAAATTTTGTAATAATATAGTATTTTCTTCATGTTGATAAATTGGAGCTGCAATCATGTCCATGACATTCAAATCTTTAAATGATAAAAAATTTTGAACTGAAAATTTAACAAGCATATTAACCTCATTTTATAAATACTATATAATATTTATAATCTAAAATCAATTATATGAGAAAAATTCTCATATTTTGAGATTTAAATAGATATTTCTAAATTATTTACTAAGTCGGGTAATTTTACCCGACTTGCATTTATTTTTTTGCTTTTACAACAGTGTAGATATAAGGTTTTGTGAAATATTTATTCATAACCTCAATGACATCACTTTGAGATACATCCATAATCATTTTTTTATATTCTTCAAAACCGTTTAAATCTTTATTTAAAATATTATACCAACTCAAAAGGTCTGCTTCTGCCATGTTGGTTTCTAAAGACATTAATAATTGACCCAATATTTTATTTTTGGCATCTGTTAATTCTTGAGTTGTTACCATTTCTTTTTTTAGGATATCAATTTGATTTAAAATTCCTTGTTTTGCTTTTTCTATGCTTTTTTCATTCGTTCCTATATAAGCAATAAAAGCACCGTCTTTCATATTTGCGCTTATGGTTGAGCCAACCGTATAGGCTAAACCTTGTTCTTCTCTTAGTTTTCTAAATAGTCTGCTTGACATACCTTCGCCTAAGATTGCATTTATTACATTTAGAGTTGCAATATCTTTTCTGTTTTGAACAGAGCAAATTTTATAACCTAAAGCCATCCAATTTGCTTGAACCTCATCTTTATATAAAGTTGTTTGGATATTGTTTAAAGGGTGAAAAGGAGTATATTTATAATCGGCATAAGAGAATTTTTTAGCGTTTTTAGGTTTTTTAATAATGGAATTTAATTTGTTTATTAAATAGTTTTCGTCAATATCACCCACAACAGATATTGTCATATTTTCAGGATTAAATATGTTTGAATAATATTCAACAATATCTTCTCTTGTAACCTTATTAATGTTATTTAAAATAAACGTTGAATTTTGCCCGTAGATTGTATTTGGGAAAGCTAATCTTTTAAATTCATCAAAAACATAGCTTGAAGGACTGTCTGAAACCCCTTTTGTTTCTTGAATTGTTCTTTGTTTAACTTTTTCAATTTCATTTTCAATAAACAAAGGTTTATTCATGACCTCATCGAGCGCAATAAAAGCTTTGTCAAGATTGTCTTTTGTCGTTTGTAAAACAATTGAATAAACATCATTTGTAACACTAAGCGCCAATTTTATTCCGTTTTCATCCAAGAATTGTGCCAATTGAGCATTTGTATAATTTTGTGTTCCGCATTTGGCACAAAGCGCACTTAGCATTGCGCTTAAAGGTTTTTTCTCAACTGCTTTTGAGCCTTTAATTGAAATATCAAGCGCAATAATTGAATTTGTTTTTTTATTTTTGGTGATTAAGGTTGCGCCGTTTGGAAGTTGAACTTTTTTAGTATTATCCTTGGTTTCAAGAACTTTTACATAATTATCTTCTTTTTTATTTTCAACATTACTGATTTTTTTAAATCCATTCGGATGAACTGTTGAAATTACGTATTTATCAAGCAAAATATATTTTTTCGCAGCGTTAATAATATCTTGTTTTGTAACTTTATCAATATTTTTTAAATAATTTTCATAAAAATTTTCATCTTCTAAAAAAGTAAAATCATAACCTAAATCATCGCTGATATTTGAAATTGATTCACGAGAATAGTATGTATCTGTTTTAATCATGTTTTTAGCTTTTAAGATTAATGTTTCATCAAAATCGCCGTTTAAAATTTTCTTTAATTCAGATATGATTTCTCTTTCAACCTGTTCTTGCTTATCGGCTTCCATTGTTGAATAAACATAGAATATCCCGCTGTCTTTTTGAGAATAATTGCCTGCTGAAACAGATAGAACAAGTTGTTTATTTTCTTTTAATTCAGAGTTTAAAATTGAACTTTTTCCGCTTGCTAAAATTGTTGATAATACATCAAGAGCATACATATCAACACTATTAGAGAATTTTGGAGCTAAAAATCCTATGAGCATGTGAGTTTTATTAATGTCCATGGCTTCATCCATTCTCTCGATTTTATCAAGAGGTTTTACTTTCGGATATTTTATTTTTGTTTGTTTCATTTTTTGTCTTTGATTAAAAGCAGCTTCAACTTTTTTTATGGCGTCAGCAGTATCCACATCTCCCACAATTATTGTTGTATAAGCGTCAGGAGTGTAGAATTTATTAAAATAATCAAGAATTTCTTCTCTTGTAACCGTTTCAATAACTTCTTTTTTACCTATTACTGTTCTTTTATAAGGATGATTTGATTTTGAGTATAAGGCAGTATATAAATTATCGAACATGCGGTTTTGAGGGCTGTCTTTTGTTTTTGAAATTTCTTCAATAACAACAGGACGTTCACGCTCTAATTCTTTTCTTGGTATTAGAGGGTTTTGAAGCATATCTGCGTGTAAATTCAAAGCTAATTCAAAATCTTTAGATGGAATTTGAATATAATAATGAGTATAGTCTTTGCTTGTTGCAGCATTTACTGTGGCACCTTTGGAGTCTAAAATTTTATCCATGGTGCCTGTCGGATATTTTTTTGTTCCTTTAAAAAATAAATGCTCTAAAAAATGGCTTATACCGTTATTTTTATCATTTTCATTGATTGACCCCGTATTTATCCAAGTGTCTATTTTTACAATAGGATTATCTTTTACTTCCTTAATAACAACTTTTTGCCCTGAAGGAAGCTTTGTTACGCTTAATCCCTCCTCAAGTCCGTAAGCGATATTAAAGCCAAGAGTTAATATCATGATTGCTATTGATAATTTTTTCATTGTCTTTCCTCTGTATCTCTAACTTTTGCTTCACAACACATCTGGCATGATGAGAATATTTTTGAATATTTTAAATTCTTTCTAAAACATCTGTATTTTGTGTTGTTTATAATATCAATTATTTTTTGTTCTTTTATATTACCCATTTTATATGATAAACAAGGATAAATATCCCCTGATGGATTTATTATTGTGTTTGAAAAAGGATATAAACACGGTTGATAAATTTCTTTAACATCTTTTTTATTATATTTTGTGAAAAAATTTTCGATTAATTTTAGTTCAATTTCGGGGTTTTTGTTGTCAAATTTCGGTGCAAAGCGAATTTTTGTTTTGGAATATTTTTTCATTTTATTCAATTCGAAATAAATTTCTTTAAATTTATCTAAATCAAAATATAATTCAATCGGATAATCGGGTTTATAGAAAACTTCGTCAAAAGTGTCATATAAAAAAGAATTTTGTTTAAGAAAATTGTTTCTCAAAAAAGATATTGATAAAAATTCAAAACCTTTGTTTGTGCAGTATTCATAAAGTTTTAAAATGTCTTCAAGATTATCTTTTAAAACAATAGTTTTAATATCTATTATTAATTTTGAATTAGAAAAAATAATTTGATTTCTCAATTCATCTAAATTATCCGTAATTTTTTTAAAAATGCCTTTTTTATCTCTGTTTTTATCATGGTTTTCTTCCCAACCGTCTAAAGAAACGCTTAAAAGAAGCATTTTTGATTTAATAAAGCTGTGAATTATTTTTTCGTTAATTAAAATTCCGTTTGTAACAACATTCACCTTTTTTAAAACTTTTTTTGAGGCGTATTCTAAAATTTCACAAAAATCTTCTCTAATTAAAGGTTCACCTCCAACAAGAGTTATAAAAGACCAAAAAGGAATTTGATTAATAACATCGAACCATTGAGAAGTTGTTAATTCCTCTTTTTTTCTGTCTTTTCCGATGTAGCAGTAAGGACAGTTCAAATTGCACAGGTGGGTTAATTCAAAAAAGAATCTTAGAGGCATTATTGCCCTGCCTGATTTTTCAAAAAGCCTTGAATAGCTGATTTTTGAATATAAATCTCTTAAAGTATCAAAAAGAACTGATAAATCAAAAGTTTCGCAAAATTTCATATTTTGATTATAACTATTTTATTAGGGTTTTGGCAAATTCTATTGTTTTTTCGCTTATTTCCCCGCTTGCCAGTTGAGCTAAGGCTTTTAATCTTTTTTCATCATTTAAAATTTCAATTTTAATATTCTTATCGTCATTATCAGTTTTAACTATCCAAATGAAATTATCGGCTTTAGCGCAAATTATGGGTTGATGGGTTATACAGATAATTTGAGTGGTTTTAGCCAGTTCTAAAATGGATTGAGCAACTGCATTTGATGTTACTCCTGAAATACCGGTATCGATTTCATCGAAAACAACAGTTGAAACTTTATCTACAGAAGCAAAGATTGTTTTCAGCGCAAGCATTACTCTTGAAATTTCACCGCCTGAGGCAACTTTTGATAAAGGCATGGGGGTTTGATTTTTGTTTGTTGAAATTAAAAATTCAACATAGTTTTTCCCAAGTTCATTATTTTGAACTTCTTTAATTAATATTTCAAATTGCGCTTCTTTTAATTCAAGAGTTTTTAATTTTTCTTCGATTAATTTTGAAAGCTCTTTTGAGTTATTTTTTCTGTATTCATCTATTTTGGAAGCTAAAAGGTTGATTGCAGATAATAATGTATTATAGTTTTCTTCCAAATCCTCAAGGTTATTATCACCTGAAGTTAATTCCTTTAATCTTTTTTGAATGTTATTTCTTTCTAAATCAAGGTCAGTGCCGTATTTTCTTTTTAATTTTTGAATTAGAGAAATTCTTTCATTTAATTCATCCAATCTCATCGGGTTTAATTCAAGATTAGATGAGTAATCTCTTAAATAATTTGCGCTGTCTTTCAAATTTTCAAATGCGTCAAAAAGACTTGATTCAACTTCTTTAAGATTTTTATCCAATTCAGCTAAAGATGAAATTGTGTATTTAATTTTACCCAATGCTTCAACTATGCTTTGATTATCGCCATATAAAGCGTAATATGACGAATAAGAGCCTTCTTTTAATTCTTGCACATTTGATAATATATCAAGTTCATCTTTTAATTCTTCTTCTTCGTTTTCTTTGATGGCGGCGTCATCAAGCTCTTTTAATTGAAAACGCAAAAATTCAATTTCTTTCTCATTGTTCAGATAATTTTCTTTTAAATTATTTAATTTTTTTTCAATATCTTTAAATTCAAAATAACTTTCTTTGTAATTTTTTAAAAGTTCAAAATATTCGGGGCTTTTTTTAATTATATAGTCATCTAAAAGATGAATATGATGTTTTTGAGCCATGTATGAGTATGTTTGGTGTTGAGAATGAATATCAACAAGCGTTTCTCTTAAATCTTTAATTTCATCCAATGATGATAACATCCCGTTTAATCTGAATTTTGATGAAGATGAAATTTCTCTTGAAATTGTTATTTCTTCGCTGTTCTTTTCAAAAACAGCTTCAATTACAATCGGCTTATCTTTTTCAAGGGCATTTTCTTTTGAAATTTTAGCACCTAAAACACTGTCAAGAGCTTTTATTATTATACTTTTACCTGCACCTGTTTCGCCGCATAAAACATTAAAGCCTTTAGTAAATTCAAGGTGAATTTCTTTGATTAATATAAAGTTTTTAATGAATAAAGTTTTTAACATTTCTCTACTTTTCAGGTGAAAATGACCAGTGAAGCTTTTCTTTTAAAATATCATAAAATCTGTCTTTTTGCTGATTTAAAATTAAAAGTTTTGCATAATTTTCATTTTTTTCAATTGTAATTTCATTTTCTACAATAAAATCAACTTGTCCGTCGCATGATATGTTTAGTTTTTCGTTGTGTTCATGCATTTTAACCGTTATTTTTTCGCACGATGGCACAATAACAGGTCTTGTATTAAGAGTATGAGCGCATATCGGAATAATTAAAAAGCAATCTATAAAAGGACTTACAATAGGTCCGCCTGCAGATAAGGAATATGCGGTGGAGCCGGTGGGGGTTGAAATTATTATGCCGTCTGATACGTATGAGCATAATTTTTTATTGTTGATATAAAGGTCTAGAGTTGCTGTTCTTGCGCAGTTTATTCCTTTTATTACAATGTCATTTAGGGCGGTTTTGTCTTTTGCTTTTAACATAAGACGATTTTCAATTGTGTAGTCATTGTTTTTTAATTTTTCTATGACAAAATCAACTTCATTTGGTTTTGCTTGTGCCAAATATCCTAATCTGCCAACATTAAACCCTATAAGAGGTATATTTTTATTTGAATAATATCTTGCGCATTTTAAAAATGTGCCGTCGCCGCCGATTGCAATTGCTAAATTTATGTCATCTTTTAAAAAGGCATGCGAAAAAATAATTGAATTTGGTATTTTTTCGTTAATTTTTTTTGCTAAGTTTTCGGCCTCTTGAATATCCGAATTGTATATTATTCCTATTTTTTCAAAGCTTTTTTGCATGGCTTTATTTTAGCAGGAAAAAACGATTTTATAAAGTTAAATAATCCTTGTGTTTAAATTTTTTTTTGCAATAATAAAAATATGAGAGTAAATAATGTTGTTAGGTTTGCTAAAAGTAATGCGAGTCGAGGCCTTACTTTTAATCGTAAACTTAGGGAAGATGAAAAAAAGCCATACAGTGATACTATAAACAAAGCCCTGGATTATCTTGGTGTGCAAAATCGTGCTTTAATTATCCATGGTGCAAGTTTTCCTGCTAAATTAAGTTCGGGAGAAGATCAAAAAATCGGTACACCGTACGGTCAAAAAGAATTTTTAGATTTTGTTAAAATGCATGGGTTCAACAGTGTTCAATTGGGTCCAAACGGAAAATTAAACAGAAAAGATACATCGCCTTATACTTCTTCTGTTTTTGCTAAAAACCCGTTGTTCATTGATTTTACTCAGTTGAAATCAAGTGAATATGCATCAATTTTATCTGATGACGAAATAGATAGAGAAGCTTCAGATATTGAAATTCCAAATGAAAATTATACATATACGGATTTTGATGAAGCAAATGCAATTTCAAATACATTATTGAGCGCAGCTTGGAATAATTTTCAAACTAAACTTAATGACAATGATAATGATGCAATAAGATTAAATGAAGAATATCAAAGATTTCAACAGGAAAATTCTTATTGGCTTAATGATTATGCTGTTCTTGATTCAATAGCGAAAGATTACGGGACAGATCATTATCCTAATTGGAGTCAAGATGACAGAGAACTTTTAAAAAGAGCAAAACACGGCGATTGGGAAGCTCAAAATAGATACAACAGAATTTTATATGATAATGAAAATTCAAATATCTATAAATTTTCTCAATTCCTTGTAGATAAACAAGCAAAAGCTGATTCAAGAACAAGAGATGTTTCTTTTATCGGTGATTTATTGGTTGGCGGTTCATCTTTTGATGAATTAGCAAATGAAGATGTATTTTTAAAGGGTTATAAAATCGGCTGTAATGACGGAGGTCCGTTTAATTCTCCTCAAACTTGGGGCATGTCGGTTGTGGATCCTAATAAATTATTTAATCATGACGGTTCATTGGGCGCATCAGGACAATATTTAAAAGCTAAACTTGAAAAAGCCTTGTCAGATTCAACTAATATAAGAATTGACCATGCAATCGGGCTTGTAAACCCGTATTTATATAAAGAAGATACGGTTCATAAAGCTAAAAAACGCGATGAACACGGTGAAGAGAAAGAATATGTAGTAAGGGAAAGACTTCATTCCGGACATCTTTCAGAGCTTGGATTGGATAGAGGACATAATTTCCAAAAAATCTTAAGCAGAATTGTTCTTCCGACCATGAGAGAACATGGAGTTGACCCTCATAAAGTTGTTTGGGAAGACCTTGGCTGGGATAGAACAGGCGTGTTCAATAAGGTCTTTAAAGATCAAGAACATTTAAACGGCATTTCAGGGCTCATGTGGGTTAAAAGTTATGAAGCACCGAAAGGCAATTGGGCTTATATAGGTTGTCATGACAATCCGCCGGTGCAACAGATGATGCATGATAAAAGTGTAACACAAAACGAGCCTTGGAAATTGGATTATCTTTCTTATTCAATGTATCCGGCTAATTACCAAGGACATGAAAGAGAGCAGTTTAAATCAAAAATTCGCTCAAACCCGAAAGAATATGTAAAAGCAAAATTTGCGGATTTATTGCGTTCAACAAAGAATATTCAAGTATCATTCATGGATTTCTTCGGAATAAATAAAACATATAACCAACCGGGGACAGTAGGCGCTGCTAATTGGACTTTAAGATTAAATCCTAATTATCAAGATACTTATTATAAATCTTTATCTGACGATGATTATGCAATAAACATGCCTGAGATTGTTTCTATGGCTGTTAATGCCAAACTAAATGATGATATTCAATATGGCAAAGCCACTCATAATAAAAAGCACGAAATCCAGCCTTTGATTAATGAATTAAATCATTGGGCGGGAGTTTTAAAAGAAAAAGAATAAATTAAGGGGCGAAAGCCCCTTTTAATTTTTCTTATTCTACTCTAAATTATCTAAACTAACTTGATCAATCTGATTACTTAAAAGTTCTTCATTATCTAAATCAACATTAATTTGTTCAACCTTTTGGCAGCCGTCTTTTTCGTATGTTGAAACCATGTTCTTGCCGTTGTGTTTAGAATAATACAAGGCGGTATCAGCTGCGTTAATTAATGTTTTAGGGTCTTGACCGTCTGTTGTATATTGCGCAACGCCCATTGAAACTGTGGGAGAAAGGTTTTCTGTTTCATTTACTTTAACAACAATTTTGGCAATATTTTTCCTGATACGCTCTGCTATTACGCACGCATCTTTTTTATCTGTTTCAGGTAAAATAACAACAAATTCTTCACCGCCATAACGAGCCGGAATATCAATTTTTCTAACTGTTTCTTGGAGCACTGCGGCAAGTCTTTTTAAGATTGTATCACCTGTTAAGTGTCCGTATGTATCATTAATTCTTTTAAAATTATCAATATCCATCATTAATAATGACATATTTCTTTTATATCTTGAGCAGCGTCTTATTTCGTTTTCCAATAATGTATAGAAATGACGATAAATATATAATTTTGTCATACCGTCTTTTGTTGCAAGCTCATATAATTTAGCATTGTCAATCGCAATTGCTGCTTGATTAGCTAATGATGTTATAAATTCAAGGTCTTTTTGATTAAATAATTTATTGTGTTTTTTATTTGTAATATTGATTACACCGATTACTTCACCTTTTGCAATTAAAGGAACGCACAACAGGGATTTTGTGTTTGATAAAACTTCTTTAACAATAAAACGAGGGTCTGCTGAGCCTAGGTTTGTAATTATAGGTTTGCGTTCTAAGAATACCGTTCCTGCGATTCCTTCTCCAATGCCGATTTTAGCGCAATGAACAGCACCGTTATTTATTGCATCTTCAAGTTTTTTATCTTGCAAACCTGAAACAATTCTTACCTGTAAAGCATTAATTGAGTAGTCATAAAGCATTAATGAGCCTTTTTCGGCGTCAAGCGTTACAAGTGCTTTTTGAATAATAACCTGCAATAATCTTTTTAAATCATCAATAAAGTTAACCGCTTGAGAAATATTATAAAGAATTGAAATGTTGTGCAGTGATTTTTGCAGTTGTGCCAATTCTTCATCTTTTTTAATTTTTTTATGAAATTTTGCTATGATAGGCTCTATATAATCAAAAATTGAGTCTAAATTGTTAAAAGTATCAACTTCAATCGGTTTATCTTTATTTTCTTTAATAAAACAAAAACAAATTGGCACTTGATTATTGAAAAACACCCTAACATGGCTTGGGTCAAGCGATGTTATATTATTGTGTTCTAAGAATGTTTTAAACAAAGGAGCGCCTAAACTGTCTTTCATGGCGGTTAATTTTGCTTTGCTTACGGCTTCCCAAAAAGGAGAGTTGCCTTCTTCGCATTCAAAAAATTCGTTGTTTCTTGTTTTATCATTGGTACAAATGCACTTATAGTGCTGGTCTTCAAGAAGATAAAAAGTAATATTTTCTGTGTTTATTAATTTAGCACAATAGTCTTTTAATTTTGGTAAAAGCTCGTAAATTGTATCAACTTGATTAGCAATTGTACTAATCTCAAACATCATGCTAAGATACTTTATATTGTTTTCAATAGATAATGTGTTTTCAAATGACATAATAAAAAAACTTAAATAGTACTAACTATATTAATTATAAATGTTTAATGCGTAAAAATCACTTATCAGATTATTAAATACTACTTTTGGGGGAATTATGAGCGATATTTGCAAAAATTGGTCAACATGGCTTAAAAAGACGAGATTTTCATATATGAGCGATGTTCAAGTTCAACAAACTCTTAATTGGTTGATGAATATTAAAAACATTGTTCTCGATATGGCCGAGTTAAAAGAAAATCAAAAAATAGCGGATTTTGGCTGTGGTTCAGGACTTTTGGCTTTTGGAGTTTTAGAAAGATTTCAAGATAGGGTTGAGCTTATTTTTTCTGATAAATTTCAAGATTGCCTTGATGAATGTCAAAATATATTAAAAAATTCTGAAATTAAAAGTAATGTTAAATTTTTAAAAAGTGATATTTGCGATATTAAACTTGAGGATAATTATTTGGATAGAGCATTAACTCGTTCTGTTTTGGTCCACGTGTTAGATAAACAATCGGCATTTTGTGAATTATATAGGGTTTTAAAGCCTGAGGGCTTATATTGTTCTTTTGAACCTATTATTTCTCAAAATACCAGATACTATGAGCTTTTAATTCCTGATGAAGCAAGTGATTATTTTGATTTTAAAAAAGCCGAGATGGAGTTTATGTCTGATCCAAATGACCCTTTGGTTAATTTTAGCGCCGAAAGTCTTGATTTAAATATGCAGGCTGCAGGCTTTAGCGATGTTAAAGTTAATGTTCAGGCAGTTGTATCAAAATATTCCCCAACCGTTGAAACCATTGAAAATTGGTTTATAACGCCTCCTGCACCCAATCAAAAAACCATGAAAGAAAGATTCATGGAATATTTTGATGAGAAAAAAGTTAATAACTATATTGAAGAAGTTAAGTTGACTCTGTCTAAAAGAGAAATCAGAGTCAGCTCAG
The DNA here is from genome assembly GCA_944326675.1 of Candidatus Gastranaerophilales bacterium. Lineage (GTDB taxonomy): Bacteria > Cyanobacteriota > Vampirovibrionia > Gastranaerophilales > Gastranaerophilaceae > RUG14156. The sequence continues at coordinate 18,057 of CALVET010000071.1, read as the reverse complement.
ATACAGCATTAATTAAAGCAAGAAAATAATTAATACTTTTTATCTCTTGCTGAAATTCTTGCTATAGCTTTTGCGAGGGCAAATTGAGCTCTTGTTATGTCGATTGTTTCGTCATGAGCTTTTAAGCGAGCTTCTGCTCTTTGTTTTGCGTGTTGGGCTCTGACTAAATCTATGTCGCAATCAAGCTCTGCAATATCAGTTAAAATAGTTGCTCTGTTATTCGCAAATTGTAAAATACCGCCCATAGTCGCAATGCAGCTTGGAGTTTTTTCTTTAATGACTTTAGTTACGCCGATTGCAAGCGAACAGATAACGGGAATGTGATTTTTCAAAATTCCTAAGCGTCCGTCTGTAGCTTGAACATATAACTCATCAATATCATCTTCAAAGACAATATTTTCGTGAGTTATGACTTTTAAATGAATTTTATCTTTCATAAAGTTTAAACTCCGACTGCCTCTTGTTGACGAGCTTTTTCAAGTGCATCTTCAATTGTTCCAACCATGTAGAAGGCTTGTTCCGGAATGTTGTCGTGTTTACCTTCTATGATTTCTTTGAAGCCTTTTATTGAATCTTCAAGTTTAACATATTTTCCTTTAACGCCTGAGAATTGTTCAGCTACAAAGAAAGGTTGAGATAAAAATCTTTGAATTTTTCTTGCACGGTTTACGGTTAGTTTATCTTCTTCAGATAATTCATCCATACCTAAGATTGCAATAATATCTTGTAAATCTTTATATTTTTGAAGAATTTCAAGAACCTTTTTAGCAACAGAATAGTGTTCTTCACCGATAATATGAGGATCAAGAGCTCTTGAAGAACTTTCAAGAGGGTCAGCTGCAGGATAAATACCCAATGAAGCAATGTTTCTTGATAATACCGTAGAGGCGTCAAGGTGGGTAAACGTAGTAGCAGGAGCAGGGTCAGTCAAGTCATCTGCAGGTACATAAACTGCTTGAACAGATGTAATTGAACCGTCTTTAGTAGATGTAATACGTTCTTGTAATTCACCAACTTCTTGAGCCAATGTCGGTTGATAACCAACGGCTGAAGGCATACGTCCAAGCAGAGCGGAAACTTCTGAACCTGCTTGTACAAAAAGGAAGATATTATCAATGAATAATAATACATCTTGATGAGTTACATCTCTAAAGTATTCGGCGCAAGTCAGAGTAGACAAACCAACTCTCATACGAGCTCCCGGCGGTTCATTCATTTGACCGTATATAAGAGCAACTTTATCTAATACGCCTGATTCTTTCATTTCATTATATAAATCGTTTCCTTCACGAGTTCTTTCGCCTACACCGCCAAACACTGATACACCGTCGTGTTGCGCTGCGATATTGTGAATTAATTCCATGATTAAAACGGTTTTACCAACTCCGGCACCACCGAATAAACCAATTTTTCCACCCTTTTGATATGGCATTAAAAGGTCAATAACTTTAATACCTGTTTCTAAAATTTCGATGTTTGTATTTTGTTCGGTTAATTTTGGGCTGGGTCTGTGAATTGGAAATCTGTCTTGAGCTTCAACAGGACCTTGGTTGTCAACAGGTTCACCTAATACATTTAAAATTCTTCCTAAAATTCCTTTTCCTACGGGAACTTTAATAGGATTGTTTGTATTAATAACTTTCATGCCGCGTCTTAAACCGTCTGTTGAAGACATCGCAACGCTTCTAACCGTGTTTTCACCCAGTAATTGTTGTACTTCAACGGTAACTTTTGTGCCGTTGTCATTATAAATTTCCAGTGCATCATATATTTCAGGTAAAACCCCGTCTTCAAATTTAACGTCTATTACAGGGCCTATGATTTGTACAATTGTTCCTTCGTTATTTGCCATATTAACTACCTCTGGTTTATTCCATATATTTTAATTATATCAATTTAAAAAAAGTTGTTTAAAAAAAATTTTAAATTCAACCCTTTAGATGATAGTACAAAAAAACTATATAACAAAAATTTTATATCTTTATGTTAATATAATAGCATAAGGAGAAATATTATGGTAAATACTTTTGAAGGCAATTTATATGCACAAGATAATGACAGATTTTGTATTGTAATATCAAGATTTAATGATTTTATAGGTTCAAAACTTTTAGATGGAGCAATTGATACCTTCAAAAGGCTGAATGTTAAAGAAGAAAATATTGATGTAATTTGGACGCCGGGGGCTTTTGAAATTCCTTTGACTGCTAAATATGCAGCAGAATCAAAAAAATATAATGCGATTGTTGCGCTCGGAGCAATTATTAAAGGTTCCACTTCTCATTATGATTATGTTTGCGCTGAATTATCAAAAGGAATTGCGACGGTATCAATGAATAGCGGTGTACCCGTATTATTTGGAGTTTTAACAACAGATACAATCGAACAAGCTATTGAAAGAGCAGGCACAAAAGCAGGCAATAAAGGCTCAGAATGCGCCAAAGCGGCTATTGAAATGGCTAATTTAATTAAAAAAATCAATCTTTAGGTCAATAAAATAATCCGATAATGCAATCAAAAGATTAATGCCCAACTTCCATAAACCTAATATTATTTAATTATCGAAAGACTTGAAGTTTATGGGAGAGTATTTAGGAATGAAGAAAAATTCCTTAAAAGTTAATTTCTTAATCACGCTGGTTTTAAGTGTTGCATTTTGTATTCCTTGTTTTGCACAGGAAAACGTAATATCATCGGTTATTATTTCAAAATCAAAAGTAAATCCTCAAAAATATGAACTAAATATTGATTCATCGCAGTCCGTTCACTACAAAACACGAATTGAAGCTGATAACAGCGTATATTTTGATTTAAAAAATTCAGTTTTAGCCGAAAATTCAGGAACGGTTTATGATGATGTAAGCGACATAGATAATGTAGTTGTAAAACAACTGGATAAAAACAAAGTTAGGATTTATGTTGAAGGAAAAAACGCAAGAAATACCGAACTTGTTTTTGTTAATTCAGAAATTGAAGATGTAAGCAATACACCTGAAAAAAAAGTTATAATTAATCGTCCTATTAATCAATATCAACCTACAAGCAATACTGACCTTGAAAACGAAGATATACAGGATTGGAATGATAACTCATTTAATTTTTCTCATTTAGGAACTGCTATTTTTTCAAATTTAAAAGAAAGTAATCTCGGAATAATACTTATAATACTTTCTGTTATAGCTGCGTTTGCAATTTTGGTTAAAAGCCTTGCAACTAAATTATCTCAAGAATCAGAACCGCTTATCGGTTTAAATAATCAAAAACAATATGCAAAATCTGATATTAATATTAAAGATGATTTAAATGATATTACTCAAAGAAGTCAAACGCTTAAAATGGCTCAAATGGAGTTAACTAAAGCTCATCAAAAATATCAGGAATATCTTCAAAATAAATATAAAGACAATTATAAAGAAAAATTAAAATCAGTAAATACGGATATGATTAAAAAAGGGATTGCGCTTAATCAATACCAAAAAAGTACACAAAATCCCTATAAAAATCAAGAAGTGCTTAAAATGAATAAGGATTTTACGCAAACTCCACACAGAAATAATGATTCATTTAAAATTCCGCCTAAACCAAAAGCAATAAATAATAATTTTAGCAGTCCATACATTCAAAGACCTTCCAATAAAATTAATTATGCTCAAAAAAATACAATTAAAAAAGATAACATGAAATTTTTAGAGTCAGTTACAAAGATTTATGAAGCTTCAGGCAGGGGCGATTTGGCCAACGAACTGAAAAATTCAATTTCAAAAGCAAAACAATCAATTTAATATAATACTCAACCAATAAATGCCTCTTTACTAAAGAGGCTTCTTTTTATTTAAATAAAGATGTACTATATTAAATATTTTTTGTTATAATGAAAATAGGTATTACGGGTTAAATTTTATGACATCGAATGTTTATACAAAAAGCGAAATATTACAAAATTTAGCGTCTAAAGGATATTTTATTGACGCTTATACGCTTGATACTTTCTTTAAAAAATGGCAGGTTGAGGCTATTTTCGAAGATGAACAAGGTAGTGAATTTTATGATAAAAATACGCTTGATTTGGTTTTAAATAATCTTTTTAATATGCAAAAAGAAAAGGAAGCAAAAGAAAAAGAAGAACAAGAAAAAAAAGAAAAAGAAGAGAAGGAAAAGAAAGAAAAAGAAGAAAGAGAAGAAAGAGAAAAGGAAATAATACAGTCCAAAATAGATTCAATAATTAAGCAAAAGGAGCAGCAAAGAGCTGCGATAACAGATTCTGAAACAAGTAGTATTTTAAATAATATTTCTCTTTCTGACGGAACCCCCTTGATTAATAAAATGCAAGACGCTGTTCCGATTGATGATTTAATAAAAAGTGATTCCAATATTCAGCTTGATGAGCCGATTGAACCTCACCCTTTTAGAGAAAAGAAAATGGGCATTTTAGAAGGTGCTATGAAAAATGATGACAACCAAACGCCGTCTCAAGTACCCGATGTATTACCTGTTGATAATAACAACAATAATTCCGAGGATTTTGACGATATAAGTTTATTATCAGAGTCTTTGGAAGCTCAAGAAAAGTTTAGAGAATATGTTGTTTCGGAATTGACCAAAAAAAATGTTGATTTAACTCCGAAGAATGAATTTAAGCTTGATATTTCAGAACGTACATTAAGCATGATAGCCCGTTCCATGGCCAAAAAAATTGCAAAGCATGTTAGTGCAATATGTTCTCAAGATGCCAAAGCTCAGGCAAAATTAGAAACCATGGAAGAGCAAAACAAAAAGCTTGAACAAAAAGCGCGTTCTTTAGAAGAACAAAATAAGAAACTCAGACTTTTATTGGCAGAATCAAATAAAAATTTGAATTCATATAAGCCAAGCATTTTTGGGTTATATAAGAAAGTGCCTCCAAATAAACAATAAAAAGGATACCCAATGAACCAATTAATAATGATTATATTAATAAGCTTACTTGTTTTAGTTCATGAGGCAGGTCATTATATAGCTGCAAGGTTGTGCAATGTCAGAGTTACTCGTTTTGGGATAGGAATGCCCATCGGTCCTTCTTGGAAATTATTCAAATTAAATCATACAACTTTTTATATTCATGCTTTTTTGTTTGGCGGATATGTATCATTTGCAGATGACGAAGAAAATTTTATAAAAGAAGAAAAAGAAAAAAATCCAAATTCGGATAATATTGACGAAGATGAAATTTTGCCGCCTGATTCTGATGAATTATATGAAAACAAATCAATAGCTCAAAAACTTTTTATTGTTTCAGCCGGAGTTATAATGAATGTTGTTTTTGCAATTATTCTTGTAATGTTCTGCGCGCTATATTTTCATAAATTACCCACTTCAAATCAAAATATTTACGTAGATTCTTTTTCTCCTAAAGTTACTTCAAATGTTCAACAACAAGGCATTGTAAAGGGCGATAGGATTATAAAGATTAACAATGAAAATGTTAATAATTTATATCAATTAACTTTTTTTGCAAAGAATTCAAAAATGTTTGATGATTATGCGCAAGAAAGTTTAATTGAAAAAAATTCAAAAGAATTAAAAAGACTAAATCCCAATATTAAAGATGTAATTAGCAAAAATACCGTTGTAAAGCTTCCTGTATTGCATGAAGAAAATTATCTTGAAGTTAATGAAGATGTTTTAAAAGGGCTTGAAAAATATAAAAAAGACGGTGTTAAATTAAGCGAAAATCAAATTAATTTAAGAAATGAAATTTACAATAAAAAAACTATCAATATATCAAAAGATACTTCTCTAAACGATTTGGTTTATGCCTTATCTGATACTTATAAACCTCTTGATATAACTGTTTTAAGAAACAACAAGGAAGTAACAATCAAAAATATCAAAGTAGAAAAAGAAGGTTTATTGGGTATTTTATTAAAAATTGAGGATGTATATGCAACAACAAAAACTCCTAAAGATATTGTTGTTAAATCTTTGGATTACATCTATACAACTACAACTACAATGTTATACAGTCTATGGCAATTAATATCCGGTAAGGTTTCGGCTTCTGATATGCATGGTGTTATTGCAGTTGTAAAAGTTGGCGGCGATATTATTGCATCAAAAGGCATGTTAAATGGAATTTTATTAACGGCAATGATTAGCATTAACCTTGCAATCATGAATTTTCTGCCAATTCCCGCGCTTGACGGCGGGCATGTTATGTTTTTAATTATTGAAAAAATCACAGGCAAAAAGCCGAGCAAGGAATTAAGTGAAAAAATTACAAATTTCTTCTTTTTCTTGTTAATAATTTTAATGGTAAGCATTTGCTATAATGATATTTTTGCACTTGTAACAAAGAAATTTTAACAATTTTACCTTTTAATATTTTTTTGATAAAATCGAAACAGTATTATAGGGATTGTAGAAAAATACAAAAAATGAAAGAAAGAATAGCGCTATTAATCATAATTTCATTTCTGATAGCATTTTTAATTATTTTTCAAAATTATTTTAATACAATGTGGGCGATTATTTTCTTAATCGGGTTTATGTTCTTGTATTCTTTTTATATGTGGCTTGCTACAAAATATCAAAAAAGAAAATTAAGAAAAAAACCACCTGTAATTAATGAAAACTACCGTCCTTTTGTTTCTGTTTTAATTCCTTGTCATAATGAGCATGAAGTAATCGAAGATACAGCTTTGAATATTTTAAGTCTTGATTATAAGGATTTTGAGATAATTTTAATAGATGATAGAAGTACTGATAATACGGCAAAAATAATTACACAATTAGCTGAAAAGCATGATAAAATCAAAGCTTTGGTGCGCGATAAAAATGCAACAGCTGGTAAATCCGCCGTTTTAAATGACGCAATGAAAATAGCTCGCGGTGAAGCAATTTTGGTTTTTGATGCAGACGCTAAAGTTGAAAGTGATTTTTTGAAAAAAATGCTTGTAAAATTGGAGCCTTGTGATGTCGGCGCAGTTCAAGCTCAAAAAGTAATAATAAATAAAGATCAAAATTTCTATACGAAATGCCAATATAACGAATATATTCTTGATACTCACTTGCAGGCGGGTAGAGACGCAGTAAGGGGTGCTGTTGAATTAAGAGGCAACGGAGAATTAATCAAACTTCAAGCCTTAAAAAGCATTAATTTTTGGAATGAAGAAACAATAACAGATGACCTTGATATGTCTACAAGACTTCATGTTAAAGGATGGGATATTCGTTTTTGTCCTGAGGCAAAGGTATATGAAGAAGGCGTGATATGTTTTAGTGCATTAATTCGCCAAAGAAGAAGATGGGTTGAAGGTTCAATAAGAAGATATTTAGAATATGCCGGTGATGTTTTTAATTCAAAAGACATGTCATTAAGAGTTGGTTTTGATTTAATAGCATATATTACGGAATTCTTGCTTCCGTTTTGGTTAATTGCAGAAATTTTCATTCAAGCTTTTCACTTTGTAAAAGGTTACGAAAACTGTATTTTATCTTCAATTATTTTAGTTGTTACAACTGCTATATTTTTTACTTGCGGATTTATATACAGTCTTAGAAAATATGCAAACTACGGCTTTTTTAGAGCATTATACGAATCTACGGTAACTTCAATATATTTCATTACAATATGGTTTCCTATTGCAATGCTTATTATATTTAAAATTATATTTACTAAAAAAACCATGGATTGGGGCAAAACTCAGCATGGTGTTTCTTGTATTACGATAAAGGAATTTAATTGATGAACGACAGTTTTCCCGATTTTCATTTTATTGCCATTGGAGGAGTAGGACAAAGCGCTTTAGCTAAAATCCTTTTGTGTTTAGGTTATAGTGTTTCAGGTTCTGATATTCAAGAGAGTAAATATACAAAGTTAACAAGCTCTTTGGGAGCTAAAATATATATAGGACACAGTAAAGATAATATTAAGGGCAGTCCTAAAATCGTTATTTCATCAGCAATTAAAGAAGATAATCCTGAATTAATATATGCAAGAGAAAATAATCTTGATGTAATGCATCGTTCTGATTGTCTTAAATTTATCTCAGAAAAATTTCCTATTTTTATTGGTTTAGCGGGAACACACGGAAAAACCACAACTTCAGGGCTCTTGAGTTTTTTAATGGAGAAGATGAATTTAAATCCTTCTTATGCAATAGGGGGGATTATTCCAAAATTAAACATAAATGCTAAAGCAAATAAAAATTCAAAATATTTTATAGCAGAATTGGATGAATCAGACGGAACTATCCAAAAATATTCACCCGATTATCTTGTTATAAATAACCTTGAAAAAGACCATCTTGATTTTTATAAGAATGGTTTAGATGACATTATTTTGACGTTTGAAAAGCTTATTGATAATATGGATGAAACTAAAAAAGTATTTTTAAATGTTGATAATGAGGGTTGTAAGCTTTTTAAAAAACAAACAAAATTTAAAAATATAATTACTTATGCGCTAAATAATGAAGCGGATTACAATGCTAAAAATATAATTTTTGATGAATTAAATTCTTCTTTTGATTTTTATAAAAAAGATAAATTAATCGGAAAAATTAATCTTATTATTCCGGGGGTTCACAATATTTATAATGCATTAGCAATTTTATCAATCTTAGATACTCTTGGTTTTAAATATGATGAATATTATAAATATTTCCCCGAATTTAGCGGAATGGGAAGGCGTTTTCAAATAGTTGCAGACATAAATGATATTAAAATAATTGATGATTATGCTCATCATCCTCAAGAAATAAAATCAACGCTATCTGCCGTGAAAGATACAAAAAGAAGAAAAGTAGTAATATTTCAACCTCACAGATACACAAGATTAAAAGGCTTGTGGAATGAATTTTTGGATAGCTTTAATACAATTGATAAATTGTTTGTTTTAGATGTCTTTAGTGCGGGTGACAGTTTTGACAGCCAATATAATTCCAAAAATTTTGTAAATGAAATTATCAAAAAGGGAATTGACACGCAATATATTGAAGGCGATATTAAAGAGGCAGCTAAAAAGATTGCTCCAAAATTAAAAAAAGGAGATATAGTTTTAACTCTTGGTGCAGGAGACATAACAAAAATAGGCGGAGAAATTAATGATTTGCTCTCAAAATGACATAAAATTTTATAAAGATTTTTTATTAACCAATTTTAATACTCTTAAAATAAAATCAAGGGCAAAATTATTCTTTATGCCTGATAATTACGGTGAAATGATTACACTTTTTAAAAGATACAAAGATTGTACCCCCGTTGTTATAGGAAACGGTTCAAATATTTTATTTTCTTCAAAAGGAGTAGATGAACCTGTTATATATAGCGGAAATATTAACTCTATTTCTCATTTGGGAAATATTGTTGAGGTTGAATCCGGAGTAAAAGCGCAAGCGCTATCAAAATACGCATATGAAAAAAAACTTTCAGGGTTTGAATTTTTAATCGGAATTCCTGCAAGCGTAGGAGGATGTGTTTATATGAATGCCGGAGCTCATGGGCAAACAATTAGCGATAATTTAGTGAGCGCAAAATTATATGATGTTGAAAATAAAAAAATAATTACCTTAAAAAAAGACGAGCTTAATTTTTCATATAGACATTCAATTTTGAAAGATAAAAAATATATATTTTTAAGTGCAAAATTTGAACTTAAAAAAGCTAACCAAGAAGACATTAAAGCTTTAATGGATGAAAATTTAATCTTCAGAAAAGAAAGACAACCAAGTTTAGCACTTCCAAATGCCGGTTCAGTATTTAAAAATCCTTCAGATTGTGAATTTTCGGCAGGCGCTTTGATTGATAAATGCGGACTTAGAGGCTATAGAGTGGGCGATTGCGAAGTTTGGGAAAATCATTGTAATTTTATAATAAATAAAGGAAATGCAACAAGCGTAGATTATACAAATATTGTTTTTGATATTTATACAAAAGTTAAGGAAAAATTTAACATAGAACTCACTCCTGAGATAATCTATGTAGGAAAAATGAGCAAAGGTGAAGAAGAAAAATGGAAAATACTAAAAAAATAAACAAAAATTCAAAAATTGCCGTTCTTTGCGGAGGTTTGTCAAATGAAAGAGAAGTTTCACTCCGTTCAGGCAGAAATGTTTTTAAAGCATTAATTGAATTAGGCTATAAAGATGTGACTTTGATTGATGTAGATAGAAATATTGCTTCAATTTTGGTTGATACAAAAATTGAATTTGCAATAAATATGCTCCATGGCAGATATGGCGAGGATGGCTGCATACAAGGTGTTTTGGAATTTTTGAATATTCCTTATTCAGGCTGCAAAGTTAAAGCAAGTTCAATCTGCATGGATAAAATCATGACGAAAAAGGTTCTTTCAACTATTCCTGAAATTCCTTTAATTAAAAGCGTTAATGTTACAAAAGACGATTATAGAGAAAAAATTAAAGAATTAAATTATCCTATTATAATAAAACCTGCTAACGAAGGTTCATCAATCGGAATGACAAAAGTTGACGCTGAAAATGAATTGGATAGCGCGATAAATGAAGCGCTAAAATGCGATGATGAAATTTTAGTTGAAGAATATTTACAAGGAGAATCGGCAACAGTCGGAGTATTGGAAAAAAGAAACGACAATGGCGAAGTAGAAATTTTTGCAACTCCGATTTTAGGCTTTAAAACAAAAACTCAATGGTATGATTATGAAGCAAAATATACAAAAGGGTTAACCGAGTTTATTTTGCCTGCGGATTTTAGCCAAGAATTAACTAAAAAAATCCAAGATTTAGCAATAAAAGCACATAAAGCTTGTTCATGCAAAGGTGTGTCAAGAGTTGACTTTTTGGTATATAATAACATACCATATATATTAGAAATAAATACCAACCCCGGCATGACAGATACATCCGATTTACCGGCTCAAGCAAATGAGATGGGCATTGATTACAATAGTTTGGTTGAATTGATTTTAAAAACTGCAGAAATATAAAAAGAGGAAAAATTGGGTTTACTTTATCAAAAAAGAAGACTTAAAGTAAATAAAATAAAAAGGCAAATTGCGGCCACAAGAGCAAATTTGCAGCGTATTAGAATACTTTTATCTTTAATTATGATAATTGCTATTTGCTATGGCGGAATTAAAATTTTAAAATTACCCCAATGGTATTTAAATTCTGAAAAATTGTCGGCTGCTGATCCTTCTGTTATTAAAATTCAAGGAAATGTTATCACTCCTGATTATAAGATAATTAATATGATTAGGCAGACACAATTACCTTATACTCAAATTTTCAGATTAAATACAAAAGAGTTGGAAAATAATATTTCTCAATTGCAACCCGTTAAAAAAGTTTACGTAAGACGTTTTTGGTTCCCTGCAAGATTAACAATTGCGCTTGATGAAAGGACGCCCGTTTTTTTATTAGCTCCAAATCTGGAATCTGAACCGAATTCGGCTTTGTGTTCAGATGGTACACTGATTGACCATGATTATTTACCTTTAAACCCTTCAATTAAAGCTAAAAAACTTTTGACATACGGAGTTAGGGATGGTTTTGATGAAGTATGGGATAAAAAAAGAGTTGAAGAAATAATTAAATTGGTTAAAGCAATTGAAGCATACTCAGGTCAAGAGGTCCAATATATTGATTTAAGGAATAATTCTGATGTTTATGTAATGTTAAAGGAATATCTGGTTCGTTTCGGAGAAATAAACGATACGGCGATGAAAAGAGCTAAATGGATAGCGTCAATTCTTCCTCAAGCAAGAAGTGTTGAAGGAAAAATTAAATATATTGACTTAAGATGGGATGATTCGCAGTATTTCAGGCTTGAGGGTGCTAAAGAAATTAAAAATGAAAAAAATCAAAAACAAAAGCCTCAGGAAATGAAGCCTGAAGTTCAACAAGCTCCTTTGAAACAAGAAAAAATCCAAGAGCAAAAACAGGAAAAGCCGCAAGAGCAAAAAACTCAACACCAAGAGCAGCAAACCCACACCCATGGGGATGAAATTTTAGATTAATAAACTTTCAATTAGCGCTTTTATATTTTCGTTTTGAATTTTGCTTATGTTTTCTTTGTTGATTAAAGATGTTTTATTGAGTTCTTTTAGAACCATTGCGCCTTTTGCGCATAAATCAAGCGGAAGTTCATTGTTGTTTATTAAATTTGCAATAAATTCTGCAGTATTGCTTAATTTTAGCTCTTTTACAGTATCCAGTGCTAAAGATATTCTTAAATTATTTTGTTTTAATTCATCTAATATATTTTCAAAAGAAAGATTTAACTTATTTAAAAATTCTGTAATATTTTTCAGCTCTGTTTTTGTGTCTTTATCTAAGTCAAAAGAATAAATATCGGATGAATTATATTCATTAAATTTTGTTTTTGTTATTAAAAGAATATTATTTGCAAATTGATTTTTAAATGTTGAGATTAATTTTATATAGTCATATATTTGATAATAAATAATCGTGTTTAGACTTATGTTTTCAGGATAGGCCTGTATTAAAACACTGAAAATTTCCGTAATTTCATCTTGTGACAGATTTTTTGTTATTTTGTCGAAGTCATAAAAATCAAAAAGTAAAACAATGATGCTTTCTCTAAAAGTGTTATTTTTGTAATTTTCAACAATGAATTTCATTGCTTCATCGCTGCCGTAAGCGGCTATAAAAGAATATGCCCCTAAAATTTCAAAATCATCTTTAGAAGTTAAAATAATTTCTTTTGCTTTGTTAAAAGCTGTTTTATCGTTGAATTTTGATAAAGCTAAGGCGCAATTGATTTTTAAGGGTTCAAAGTCGCTAAAAGCAAATTTGTTAAGATAATCAAGCGCGCAAATATCGTTGATATAGCAAAAATATTTGGCAGCATAGGCTTTTTGCTCGTTTGTTCCTGTTTCAAAAAGCTCAAGTATTTCATCCGTTAAATCTTCATTTGCAAATTTAAGCCAAGAAGAAACAATTAATTCTTCAAAATCAGAACTGTAAACTTTTGAAAATTCGAATACGGTCTTTAGTTCGTTTTCTTCAATTAACTTTACAAAATTTTTAATTATTTTTTCTTTTAAAAAAGGAAAAATAAAATCACTTTTTTCGCACAACAATTTAAAATCCGCAATATCAGCGGTTTTTATAAGGTTTTTTGTTGTTTTTTGTGATAATGAATTATCTTTCGAAGTTATATTTTTGATAAGATTTTCTGATGGCATAATTTAATTATTACATATTCAACAATTCTTGTGTATAATTGATTTATATTATTTTTGATATTTATGATTGATTAGAAAAAGGTGTTAAATGAATGATTTAAAATATAAGAAAATTCTTCTAAAGGTTTCAGGAGAAGCTCTTTTGGGCAGTCAACAATTCGGAATTGATCCTGAACCGGTAAGCAATATTGTTGCTGAAATTAAAAAAGCTTATGAATTAGGTGCACAAATTGCCGTTGTTGTTGGAGGCGGAAATATTTTTAGAGGCATGAAAAATTCATCTAAACTTGGTATGGACCAAGCTTCGGGTGATTATGTCGGCATGCTTGCTACTGTAATGAATGCTATAGCGCTTCAATCAGAATTAAGAAAAAACGGTGTAGAATGCAGGGTGCAATCAGCAATAGATATTGCAAAAATAGCAGAACCTTATATTAGATTTAAAGCTATAAGACATTTAGAAAAAAATAGAGTAGTAATATTTGCGGCGGGAACAGGAAATCCCTTCTTTACGACTGATACGGCAGCAGCTTTAAGAGCAGCGGAGATTGGGGCTGATGTTATGTTGATGGCAAAAAATGGTGTGGATGGTGTATATAATGATGATCCAAAGACTAACCCAAATGCTAAAAAATATGATAATATAAGTTATGATGATATTATCATCAACGGTCTTAAAGTAATGGATTTAACATCTTGTGCTTTATGTAAACAAAATAATATTCCTATATGTGTTTTTGATTTTAATTTAAAAGATAGTATTGTAAAAATCTTAAACGGGGAAAATGTAGGAACAATTGTAAGTTAACGATTATTTATTAGGAGATAAAAATGTCAGTTGAAGAAATTAAAAAACAAACAAATGAAAAAATGGATAAATGTGTTCAGCAATTAAAAAAAGAATTGGCAACAGTAAGAACAGGCAGAGCCAATCCTCTTATTTTGGATAAAGTTCTTGTTGATTACTATGGAGCACCGACAGGACTTCGCCAATTAGCTCAAGTTTCAGTTTCTGAAGGTACAACTTTGGTTATCACTCCGTTTGATAAAACAATTATTAAAGAAATTGAAAAAGCGATTGTTAAAGCTGAAATCGGTATAACTCCGAATTCTGACGGTATTGTGGTTCGTCTTCAATTCCCGCCTTTAACTCAAGATAGAAGAAAAGAATTAGCTAAAGAAGTTAAAGCGCTCGGAGAAGAAGCAAAAGTTGCAATAAGAAACGTTAGAAGAGATTCAACTGATGCAGTTAAAAAATTAGAAAAAACAGACAATCTTCCTGAAGACGCAGTTAAAGACGGACAAGACCAAATACAAAAAATTACAGATAAATTTGTAAAAATAGTGGATGAAACAGTTAGTGCAAAAGAAAAAGAAGTAATGGAGATATAGTTTGACAGACGAAGTTGCAAAAAAGAATAAATTATCACGCGTTATTACAGGTACGATAATTTCTCTTATATCAATAGCGGCAATAATATTAGGCTCAATTCCTTTATTTGTCCTTTTGATTATAATAATAACTCTTTGCTGCCGTGAGTTTGTGCAGATTTTGAGATATAAAGGATTTCATCCGAGCTTATCGATTATTTTATTTTCAGCTATTGTTTTTGCAACTTTAACTTTTTTCCATAGATTTGACATGGTGCCATCTATGCTTACTTTAACAATAATGGCATCTTTTTTAACCGTATTATTCAGAGGAAGACAGCCGTATATCGTAAATGTTGCAACTACCACTTTAGGTGCGCTTTATTGCGGTTGGCTTCCTTGTCATATATTGCTAATAAGACAAATTGGTCTTGATAGGGTTGCGGCATTTCAATTTGCACCGTCTGAGGGTTTGTCGTTTTTGATGTTTGTATTTTTGGCAGTTGCCTTAACCGATATTGGAGCATATTATTTTGGCGTACGTTTTGGAAAACATAAGCTTGCTGAAGTAATTAGCCCGAAAAAAACTGTTGAAGGCGCAATTGGCGGGGCTCTTTGTGCAATATTGGTTTCAATTTTAGGGATATTTTATATTGATATAAGCTTGTGTCAGGCTATAATCGGCGGCATTTTAATCACATTATCCGCTCAATTGGGTGATTTATCAGAATCTTTAATTAAAAGGGATGCCGGAGTTAAGGATTCATCAGATATTCTCCCCGGTCATGGCGGAATGTTAGACAGATTTGACGGTTATATTTTCGCAATTCCGGTTGCATATTATTTCTTTATGCATTTTTGTAACGGAACAAATTTGTTTATTGAATTTTTCAATTATTTAAAAGGCGCAATCAATGTCTATTTCTAGTAAACGCATTAGCGTGCTTGAGGAATTTCAAAAAAGATATAATTTAAAATTTTCAAATATAGAGCTTTTAAATCAAGCTTTTATTCACACATCTTATACAAATGAAAATAATGCAGATGTTTTAAATTCATACGAAAGGCTTGAATTTCTTGGTGATGCAGTTTTAAAATTGATTGTAAGTGATATTTTGTATAATCAATTTTCCGATTACAAAGAAGGAAAATTAACAAGATTAAGAGCTGAAATTGTTTCTGACAGACATATTTTTGAATATGCGAAGCAATTGGATTTTGAAAATTTGATTATTTTAGGAAAAAATGAAAAAAAACAAGGCGGGCAAAAAAAAGAATCAATATTGGCTTGTGCTTTTGAAGCTTTATTGGGTGCAATTTTTCTTGAATATAAAAATAATGGTTATAATAAGGCTTATGAGTTTGTAAAAGAAAATTTTTTAGAGGATATTTTATCAATTGAAAAAAATATTTCTATTTTAAATCCAAAGGCAATTTTACAAGAATATACGCAAAGTATTAATCAAAAATTACCTGTATATAATCTTGTTTGCGAAAAAGGAAAAGAGCACGATAAAACATTTTATGTTGAAGTTTTATTTCAAGATGAAGTTATAGGAAAAGGTTCAGCTAAAAGCATAAAACAAGCGCAAGTTGAAGCAGCAGTGTGTGCAATTGAAAACTTGGGAATAAATAAGGAAGAAGAATGAAAACTATTATTTCGCCATCTATTTTATCTGCCGATTTTGCAAATTTAGAAAAAGAAATAAGAAGAATCGAACCATATACGACTTGGGTGCATATCGATGTTATGGATGGACATTTTGTGCCTAATATTTCGATTGGTGTTCCTGTTGTTAAATCATTGAGAAAAATAACCGATTTATTTTTAGATACTCATTTAATGATTGAAAATCCTATTAGATATGTTGACGCTTTTTCTCTTGCAGGAGCGGATTTAATTACTTTTCATTATGAAGCGGCAAAGGAAAATACAATAAAAACAATTGAAAAAATTAAAGAAAATAATAAAAAGATAGGTTTATCAATCAAGCCTAAAACAAGCCCTGATGAAATAAAAGATTTTGTTAATCTTGTGGATTTAGTTTTGATTATGACGGTTGAACCGGGGTTTGGCGGACAAAAATTCATGGAAGAAAGTGCCAAAAAAATAACAGAAATAAAAAAATATTCAAAAAATGATAATTTAATTATCCAAGTTGACGGCGGAATAAATGATAAAACTGCAAAAATTTGTACTGATTTAGGGGCAAATTGCTTAGTTGCAGGAAATTACATATACAATTCAGATAATATCGAAAAAGCTATAAAGTCTTTAATTTAAGGAGAAAATAAAATGCAATTTTTACATTCAATGATAAGAGTAAAAGATGAAGAAAAATCCATAAAATTTTATTGCGGATTATTGGGTTTAAAAAAAGGTAGAAGAATACGAATTAAAGATTGTTATTTGCAATATTTAACAGATGAAAAAACAAAGACAGAAATTGAGTTAACAATTAACGATGATGTTCCCAAAGAAGGTTACAAAGTCGGTAATGCTTTTGGTCACTTTGCTTTTTTGTGCGAAAACCTTGATGAAATAAATAAAGAAATGGAAAAAGAAGGCTATAGTTGGGAAGTAGAGCCTTTTTACATGGAAGAAGTCAAGACAAGAATTGCATTCTTGCTTGACCCCGATGGAAATGCTGTTGAACTAATTGAAAAAAACAGTTAGTTCTCTCCTTCGACCAAGATTTTAGGATCTACACCTAAAACTTCTCCAATGTGATTCAATTCGGCAACTGATAAAGTTGCCAGTTCGCCTACGTCAAATTCTTCAACAAAGGCTAAGATTTCATCTTCACTCATTGAAAAAATTGGAGAAACATAAGGTTTTTTGATTTCGGAAATCATCTCAAAATTAGTTAAATCTTTTTGTTTTAAATCAGGTTTAACTATATTTTGAGAATCTTTTAAGATTTCTTGCCTCAAAATATCTGCTAATCTGGACTCTTCAATTGTAAATTTTTGTTTTTCCATATACCTACGTCACCTTTCCGGATATTTACTATATCGGCATAAAACTTCCGTAGTTTAGAAAGTTAATAAAAAGATTTACATTTATTTACAATTCATTAAGTTTTTTGATGGGCAGGTATATATAACTTGTTTTTGGCGGTTTTGCTTTCTTGTTCTAAATTGACTGAAAAAACTCGCGAGCCTGAGCGTAAAAGAGCTTTCGTTGAGAAAGCGGGTTGGGTATTAGCTTACTTGAGCTTTAAAAGGTTCTGCTCCTGTGAAATTTGCACTACGTGCAAATTTCTACGTCGCCTTGGTACGGTTTCTCAAACGCCAAAGCTCAACGCTTCGGCGTTCTCGGAACACACCTATGCCTCTCTCGTTTTCATTGGGCGCGTCGCGCCGCAATTCAAACTTCGAAAGGTTCTGCTCCTGTGGAATTTGTGCAAGCACAAATTCTTACGTCACTTTAGTCCAGTGTCACAATAGCCCACCAAGCTCAACGCTTGCTGTGTTATTGTTCACATCCTTTTGCCTTTTCTTTCTCGTCTAATTCC
>CALVET010000070.1 GCA_944326675.1 Candidatus Gastranaerophilales bacterium | reverse complement strand
AAATGCGGAAATATCATCACCCCTCAAACAATTGATGAAATTGTTGAAAAAATAATGTCATTAAAAGAAGGAACTAAAATTCAGCTTTTATCTCCCATAATTCGTTCAAAAAAAGGTGAATATAAGCAAACTCTTCAAGCGCTTTTATCTGAAGGCTTTATCAGAGTTAGGGTTGACGGAACAATATACAATCTTGAAGAAGATGAAATTGAACTGAATAAAACCCAAAAACATACAATAGAAATTGTGGTTGATAGAATTATTGTTAAAGAAAGCGCAAAATCAAGAATTTTCGATTCTGCTCAAACTGCGCTTATTCGCTCTGATGGGCTTTTAGTTGTAAATAATTTAGATAATAACTCTGATACTATTTTTAGCGAGAAATTAGCTTGTCCTAATTGCAATATAAGTTTTGAAGAATTAACACCAAGGTTATTGAGTTTTAACAATCCTTACGGCGCTTGCAAAGTATGCAATGGAATCGGTGCTCATTATGAAATTTCACCTGATTTAGTTGTGCCAGATTCTGAAAAATCTTTGAAAGACGGCGCAATTTATCCTTGGGCAAAAACAGCTAATCCTTATTACTCAGACGTTTTAAAAAGCGTTTGCGAACATTATAAAATTGATTTTGAAGCACCTTTTAAATCTTTAACGCCTGCTCAAAAAGGAATAATTTTATATGGCAACGGCGATGAAAAAATTAAAATCACATACGCCGATTTTGGCACAAAACACTATAGAACCCATGTTATGAGTTATATGGGGGTAATTTCTTATTTATCTAAAAAATATGAATCAGATTCTGAAATGGTTAGAGCGGAAATTGAAAAATACATGATAACAAATCCTTGTAAGGCATGCGGCGGAGGAAGATTAAACCCTTTTGCTTTAAGTATTAAGATTTCCGATAAAAATATTTTTGAATTTTGTTCAATGTCCGTTTTAAAAGAATACGATTTTATTCAAGAACTATATCTTACTTTAGATGAATTTAAATTAAAAATTGTACGACAAGTTTTAGATGAAATCAGAGCTCGTTTAAAATTCTTAATTGACGTGGGTCTTGGATATCTAACACTGGCTCGAAGCGCAGGTACTCTATCAGGCGGAGAAGCTCAAAGGATACGCCTTGCAACCCAAATCGGTTCAGGATTATCGGGGGTTTTATATGTTTTAGATGAGCCTTCAATAGGGCTTCATCAAAAAGACAACGATATGCTTATATCTACTCTTTTAAAATTAAGAAATCTTGGAAACACTTTAATTGTCGTAGAGCATGATGAAGATACCATGCAAAATGCCGATTATATTGTAGATATTGGTCCTTATGCGGGAGTAAAAGGAGGAAATATCGTTGCGCAAGGTTCTCTTGAAGATATAAAAAATGCACCAAATTCACTAACCGGACAATATTTATCAGGAAAAAGAAAAATAGAAGTTCCAAAAGAAAGAAGAAAAGGAAACGGCGAATTTTTAGAAGTAAAAGGCGCTAAATTAAACAATTTAAAAAATATAAATGTAAATATTCCACTAGGAAAAATCGTTGCTATAACAGGTGTTTCAGGTTCAGGAAAATCAACCTTGGTTCAAGATATAATTTCAGAGTATGCAAGGGCTGAATTATTAAAAAATAAACCCAAACCTCAAGGAGTCGATTTAATAAAAGGGTTTAATCATATTGATAAATTGGTTGTAGTTGACCAATCGCCAATAGGAAGGACTCCAAGGTCCAACCCTGCAACTTATACTGAGGTTTTTACACATATTAGAGAATTATTTTCTCAAACTCCTGAAGCAAAAATGAGAGGTTATAAACAAGGCAGATTTTCTTTTAATGTTAAGGGAGGACGCTGCGAAAAATGCTCAGGTGACGGACTCTTAAAAATTGAAATGAACTTTTTATCAGATGTGTATGTAACTTGCGATGTTTGTAAGGGTAAAAGGTATAATCAAGAAACTCTTGAGGTTAAATATAAAGGAAAAAATATAGCTGATGTTTTAGATATGAGTGTAGCTGAAGCATTGGAGTTTTTTAAGAACGTTCCAAAAATTGCTTCAAGATTGCAAACCCTTTATGATGTCGGCTTAGACTATATAAAATTAGGTCAAAGCGCAACAACTCTTTCAGGCGGCGAAGCTCAAAGAGTAAAACTTGCCTTAGAATTAAACAAAAGAGCAACAGGCAAAACCCTTTATGTATTGGATGAACCATCTACAGGGCTTCATTTTTATGATATTGATAAATTAATGAAAATGCTCCAACAATTAGCAGATAACGGCAATACTGTTTTAATTATTGAACACAATATGGATATAATTAAATGTGCAGATTGGATTATTGACCTTGGACCTGATGGCGGAGATAACGGCGGAGAAGTAGTTTTCAAGGGAACTCCCGAACAGATTATAAAATGCGAAAAAAGTTATACAGGTAAATATTTGAAAAAATATTTAAAAAGTTAAAGTTTTTTGTTTTCAAATTTTTCTCTAAAACCTTCTTTTAAGGCCTCAATAATTTGTCTTGTAGATAAATCTTTTTTAATTTCATTCAGAGTTATTATTTTATCTTTTTCAACCTTTTGAGAAAATATTTTTTCAATTAAGTCGTAATCAAGATTATAGGGGATTGAGCCGTGTTGTAATAAATAGCCTTGTTTTCGATATTGAGCGGAGCCTATAAATTTTTTTCCGTTATAGGATATATCTGCTCCTGATGAAATATTCATACAGTAATTTAAGTTTTTGTGTTCGCCTTTAGCATATTCAAGCTCAATTCCAAGTTTTTTAAATCCTAAAATTAAGGCATCGGAGATATCTTTATAGCTTTCAATTATGCTTTCTTTAAAGGCTTTTGAAATAAAGCAATAAGTTAACTCGCTATCATGCAATAAAGCCCTGCCACCGCTCGGGCGGACTACAACATCAATATTTAAATTATTATAGCAGTCTTTTTTTTGATTTCTTCCCAAAGAAATACACTTTGGATACCATTGATAAAATCTAATAAGTGCATAGTCAATTTGGTTTTCTATTGCAAAATCAAGCATTTTAACATCAAAATCCATGTTAAACTGCCCATTATTTACAATGTTACAATTATCTTCTATAAAATTGACATTCATAAAATAAATCATATCATGTATAGTATGAGGATGATACAAAAACTAAAATTATTCGAACAAATGGTTGTCTTTTTGAG
>CALVET010000069.1 GCA_944326675.1 Candidatus Gastranaerophilales bacterium | reverse complement strand
AATATTGTGTTTTCACAAGCGAAAAATTGTTTCTTGTTATGCGACCATATCAAATTGTTGCGACGGAGAGAATCTTAAATCGCATAGAAATTAGCAACAATTATAAAACCTATGGAACTGTTAAGGCGGGCGGGTATATTTGGCATACGACAGGAAGTGGGAAAACTCTTACTTCTTTCAAAACTGCAAGGCTTGCAACAAAACTACCTTATATTGACAAAGTTTTGTTTGTGGTTGACCGAAAAGACCTTGACTATCAAACAATGAAAGAATACGACAAGTTTGAGAAAGGTGCAGCAAATAGCAACACATCAACTGCAGTTTTGAAAAGACAACTTGAAAATCCTAATGCTAGAATTATTATTACAACAATTCAAAAACTTGATGCTTTCATTAAAAAATATAAAGACCACGAAGTTTATAACAAGCATGTTGTAATTATTTTTGATGAGTGCCATCGCTCTCAATTTGGTGATATGCATGTGGCAATTGTTAGAAATTTCAAAAAATATCATTTGTTTGGATTTACAGGCACGCCAATTTTTGCAGAAAATTCAAACTCTGGTGCAAAAAATCTTAATTTAAAAACGACCGAGCAGGCTTTTGGCGATAGACTCCATACATATACTATTGTTGATGCTATTAATGACAAAAATGTTTTACCTTTCCGTGTTGATTACATTAAAACAATGGACAAGGAACCTGATATTGATGATAAACAGGTTGCTGATATTGACAGAGAAAAAGCATTTTTAGCACCAAAAAGAATAACAAAAGTTGTTGAGTATATTTTAAACCATTTTAATCAAAAGACATATCGTAATGAAAAAAGTTATTCGTTTAATAAGCTTATAAATATAAATGAAGTTGCAACGGCGAAAAATAAAAATGCCATTGAAGAAGTTAAACAAAAATTGAGATTAAGTGGGTTTAATTCTATTTTTTGTGTTTCTTCTGTGAATGCTGCAAAATTGTATTATAATGAATTCAAAAAGCAAATGGATAAAAATCCATCAAAAAGATTGGATATTGCCACGATTTTTAGTTATGGAGCGAATGAGGAAGTTGATGATTCGCTTTTAGTTGAAGAGAATTCAGAAGATACTTCAAATCTTGATAAGTCATCTCGTGATTTTCTTGAAAGTACTATTGAAGATTATAATAAAATGTTTAAAACAAATTATGACACTTCAAGTGATAAATTTCAAAATTATTACAAAGATGTTTCACTTCGAATGAAAAATAAAGATATCGACCTTTTAATTGTTGTTAATATGTTACTCACTGGTTATGATGCAACAACACTTAATACTTTGTGGGTTGACAAAAACTTAAAACAGCATGGACTTATTCAAGCATATTCAAGAACAAATCGTATATTAAACTCAATTAAAACTTTCGGTAATATTGTTTGTTTTAGAAATCTACAAAAACGCACTGATGATGCCATTGCGTTGTTTGGAGATAAGGAAGCAGGTGGTATTTGTCTGCTTAAGAGCTATAAAGATTATTATAATGGATATAAAGATGATAAAGGCATTTATAGAGCAGGTTATAAAGATTTAATTCAAGAATTGGAAGAAAAATATCCTTTGTCAGAGCCTGCTATTATTGGAGAAAAGGCTCAAAAAGATTTTATTGGATTGTTTGGCTCAATTCTTCGTATGAGAAATCTATTATCATCTTTTGATGAGTTTGTAGGTAATGAAATTTTGTCAGAAGGGCAGATGCAAGATTACTTGAGCAGATATAATGACTTGTATTTGGGATGGAAAAAGTTTAGAGAAACTCATGCTAAAGAGGATATAAACGATGACATTATTTTTGAAATTGAACTTGTTAAACAAGTTGAAATTAATATTGATTATATTTTAATGCTTGTCAAAAAATATCATGACAGTCATTGTGAAGATAAGGAAATTTTAATATCTATAAATAGGGCTGTTGATTCAAGTTTGGAACTTCGCAGTAAAAAAGCTCTCATTGATACTTTTATTGCAGGAATAAACGATGTTGAAGATGTTTTGCTTGAATGGCGAGAGTTTGTTGCTAAAGAAAAAGAAAAACAATTAGAACAAATAATTGATGAAGAGAAATTAAAACCAGCTGAAACACGGAAATTTGTTGACTATTCGTTCCGTGATGGCGTTATGAAAACGACAGGAACTGATATTGATAAAATAATGCCGCCAATGTCTAGGTTTGGTGGTAACCGAGAAAAGAAAAAATTTTCAATAATTGAAAAATTAAAACAATTTTTTGAAAGATTTTTTGGAATTGGTTAGTAAAAGGCTAATTATTTTGTTTAATACCAAACCAATCTTTATTAAAAAATAAAACGAACTTTGAGTGAGAGATTTGTTCCTCTTCAAAGTTCGTTTTATTCTTCTCTGGTGCGGATAACAGGAGTTGAACCTGCATGGGATTGCTCCCACTAGGACCTGAACCTAGCGCGTCTGCCATTCCGCCATATCCGCATTATGCAATAATTATAGTTGTTTTGCGTGA
>CALVET010000068.1 GCA_944326675.1 Candidatus Gastranaerophilales bacterium | reverse complement strand
GTCAGGATGAATGTGAGTGATAATTAGTGCATCTGTATCAACTATTTTTTCGATTTCAAAAGGTAATTCAACTCTTGGCTGGCGAACGTTTGAATTAACAGCAGAGCTAAAACCTTCCATGTGGTCTTTAGGCATGAGCCAAGGGTCAATTAAAAATTTTGTATTATCAAAATTTACTATGATTGTTGCATTTCTTACTTGTGTTATTTCCATTTTTAATCCCCTTTATTTTAATAGATATTTTAAATTCTAATTTTCTTTTTGACAAGAATTTACTTTTTAGTATAATACTTACCAAAAAGTAAATAAGGATTATTATGATAAAACGAAAAAAAGATAAGTATCAATGCCCGCTTGAAGTAACCATGGAAATAATAGGCGGTAAATATAAAGGAGTAATCATAGGGCATTTAATAGATAAAACTTTAAGATATAATGAGCTTCAAAAATTAATTTCCCATGCAACTCCGAAAATGCTTATTCAGCAATTAAAGGAGCTGGAAGCAGACGGAATAATAAATAGAAAGCTTTATCCTATTGTGCCTCCTAAAACAGAATATTCTCTTACAGAGAGGGGCAAAACCTTAATCCGCGCTATAATTGAGTTAAATAAGTGGGGTATGAAATATTTAAAAGAAGAAAATATTCCATGTGCATATAAGGGGTCTGTGGATTTATAGCTTAATTTAGCGGCGTCCGAGATGCACCATGTATCCTGTTGCAAGAGCTATTCTTCTCAAAAGCTCTGTTTTTTCATCTTCGCTAAGGTGAGAACTTTGTTCTATATTTTTTGCTATATATGTCGGTTTTTCCAGTTTATCTACTTCGTCGGACTCTCCGGCTTTTTCATATAAACTTACATAGCTTTTTAAGAAATCCGCGTACAATGAACCAACGTTAAGTGATTTATTGTCTCCTTGGATTTCATTATAATTATCACTAAATGATACAATATCATCTATAGAATATTCACTGTTTGCTACCATGTCAATAAAGGCATTAACATAAAAAGTGTCATCATTTTGCAGGTATTTTTCAACCATTTCGGGGTTATTTGTCTTTGCTTTGGTTAGAAGTTCCATTTTTTCTTCATTAGATAAGTTGTCATCATTAAGCATTGTATTTAATGCGTCATCTTCTATTTCACTATCAAATTCACTTGAATAATCTTCAAATGTTTTAGGTTCATCGTTTTTATCTTGCACTGATTCCGGGTTTAATATTTCTTGCGCATTTACAAGGTTTATTCTTTCTCCAACCTGCATACCGTTTTCAAGGTCAGGATTTGCTTTCAATAAAGCATCCATAAGTTTTTTACCTTCTTCAGAATCATAACTGTATCCGTATACATTAGTTATTAATCTTGAATAACAGTCAATGTTATCGGATTTGTTTTTGTTAAATGCATCTGCAACAACGTAATAAGTTCCGTTGTTGTCTACTTTAATTCTGTCGCTTGCTGTTGTTGAGCTTCTTTGTTTAAAGTACTCGGGTGCATTTTCAAGTACTCCGTTATCGTTTCTTGTTGCAGAGGTGTTTTCTTGTTGTTTTTCTTCTGTATATTTTTCTACTTCTTTTTGGAATAATTCTAAATCCTCCAAAGAAAAGCTGTTGCCGTCGCCATCTGCAAAAGCTATACCCGTTAGAGCGTAGTAATAATCTTTATCTAAATCATCAATATCTTTAATAGAGCTGTCATATTGTTGAGCCAATGCCAGTGCAAAATCTTGCGCGTCAACATCTCCATTAGAATCTGCAATTTCGTTAAAAACTGAAACCGCTTCTTCGTTTGACAGATATTCGGCCTCCATGCCTTTTCCTTTAAGATAATCGTTAACTTGACTTATTCTTTTGTTAAAATCAATTTCCGGCATGGAATTTGTACCAAAATCTGAAGCACCCATAATCTACCTTTCTTTTTACCTTTATAATCTAATACGACATTTGTATTTTTATTCTTTAGGTGTTAGCTTTCTATGTTACAAAGTTGTTACAAAGTAGAATTTGTGTATATCAGCAAATTGACAATATTCATATATTGTAATATTCTAATAGTATGAAAAATCATGATATAGATATTGATGAATATTGTGCTATTTTTAAGGCTTTGGCTCATCCGACAAGGCTTGTAATTGCATACAATTTGATGGATAAAAAAGAATGTAATGTTACAAAGATGAGTGAAT
Source organism: Candidatus Gastranaerophilales bacterium (assembly GCA_944326675.1). Classification (GTDB taxonomy): domain Bacteria; phylum Cyanobacteriota; class Vampirovibrionia; order Gastranaerophilales; family Gastranaerophilaceae; genus RUG14156. The sequence continues at coordinate 60,651 of CALVET010000068.1, read as the reverse complement.
GTTTAAATATTGCTCAGCCTACGGTTTCTCAACATTTATCTGTTTTAAAAAATGCAAAAGTTTTAACTGCACACAGAATTGGAAATCAAATTTGCTATAAGGTTGAAAATCCTAAAGTAATAAATATTTTAAAACAATTAAAAAATAAAATTTAAAGAATTTTTGAATTTTATTTAATGATTTATGCTGCAATTAATTGGTTCAGTTTAAACAGCTTTTTTTCATTATCCATATTTTCAGGAATACAAAGATTATCAAACTGAATTAATCCGCCGATAAATTTTAGATTTTTAATATCTTTCAGGTGTGAATTTTCAAAAAACGCACCGGCACCAATATGAGCCAATTTGCCCAAGCTAACTATAGAAGAATTTTCAAAGTGAGCATCCAGTCCGATATTTACTAAATTATTAAGAGTTCTAACTTTTGAATGTTTAAAATATGCACTTTCAAGAATGTTTTCAAGTTTTCCAAGGTCAACAACTTCGGAATTATCAAACATTGCACTTCCTCCAATTACCCTTAAATTACCTAAAGAGCGGATTTTAGAGCGTCCAAACCAAGCACTTTTACCTATTTTAACTAAATTGCCAAGACTTTCTATGTCTGAATTGGTGAAAATAGCAGCCCCGTTAATTGTGGTTAATTTATCAAGAGAGCTTAATCTGGAATTTGTGAAAATTCCATCGCCATATATTAACTCAAGGTGTCCAAGACTTGTAACTTTTGAGTTTTCAAAATGCCCATCGCCGCCTATTGTTTGTAAATTATCCAGATTTATCACCCTTGAGCCGCTAAACCAAGCATTTCCGCCAATTCTATATAATTTATTTAGCCGCGTAATATTGGAATTGCTGAAATTTGCATCTTTTCCTATAACTTGAAGGTTTCCGAGGTTAAATATTCTTGAATTATCGAAATCTGCATCCCTACCTATATATTCAAGATTTTGCAGAGAAATCATTGTTGTATTTTTAAAATTTGCGCTGCCTAAAATTTCTTTAAGCTTGCCTAAATCAACTACCTTAGAGTTTTCAAAATTAGCGTTGCCATTAATACTTGTTAAATCTTTGAGAAATTTTATTTTTGAATTTTTAAAATTTGCGCTGCCGTTAATTACTCTCAGTTTTCCCGTATCAACAATTTTTGAATAGGAAAAATCAGCGTCTTTTCCTATGTATTCAAGGTTTTGCAACGAGATTAAATCTGAATTTCTAAAATCTGCATTACCTTTTATTGATTTGACGTTTTTAAAAAGTTCATTTTCATCTACGCCCATCTTTCTGAAGGTTGTTGTTCTGTTTGGTTGTCTGTATTCACTGATTTCAAGCGTGTTGTCTTCTTCGTTTAGCTTAGCCTTAATGCCTATTGATTCAAAGATTTCTTTTGCTTCATTTATTTCTATTTTTCTGTTTTGAGGAATTGTCGGATTGAAATATATTAAAGTTGCGCCAAAGGGAATATTGTTTTTAAACATTGAAACATAAGATTGCTTTTGAATTTTAGCAGTCTTATGTTTAAAAGAATTATTAATAAAATTGTTTGTGTAATTTGTTGAAAAATTAATTTTCATTGGTTTTAAATGTTTTATTTTACATTACATTTAAAAACTCTGAAAAAAAATTTTTGATAATAAAATAAAATTATATTTTGCCGTCAATTTTTATTTCGGGTTTTTCTTCTTCTTTTGTACTGTAAGCATCAAGGGCTTTCTTGATTTTTATATCTTTTGGGTTTTTGTTTTCTTCTTTTTTTATATCTTCATTTTGGGTGTATTTTTTATCATAATATTCAATATATTCTTGATAGCTGATTTTTTCGCCGTTATTTTCTTTAGCAAATTGAGAATCGGTTTCTTTGTTTTTGTCGTTAAAATCTTGCGGGTTTTTCTCTTGAATTTCTTTTTTTATTTCAGAAGTTGTTTTGGATAGTAAAATAATTGTGAGCAGTCTTAATCTGCCGTTTCCGTCAATAGAATTTTTTTCGCAATATTGATTAAAGTCTTCCATTGTGATAACTCCGTCGTTATCATAATCCATAGACTTCATGTAGCCCGGGTCATTTTTTCTTGCCAGAACAACATTCCCTGATTTGTTCGACTGGTTGGCAGAAATTGAATTTACCTCCGGCATGTTGTTAGAGGAAATGTTCGAAAGCATAAAAATATCCTTATTTTATTTGCCTATGGTTATAGTACCCATAAATTAGTTTTTTTTATCAATATTGTTAAAATAAGCTTTTATTTTCTGTCTTAAAATAGTTAATGAAACACCAAAAAGTATAAGTATAATTCCCAGAAAAATTCTAAAATTTAAATGTTGATTAAATAATGTGATTCCGAAAAATAACGCAGTTATGGGTTCTAAAGAGCCCAGAAGAGCTGTTTTTGTTGCACCTATCAGTTTTATTGAAAGAGTAATTGTTTCAATTGATATTATGGTCGGAATTATTGCTAATCCTATGGCGCAAGCCCATAAAAACGGGCTGTTGATTATTTGTAATTCTGTACAAAATTTAAGATTTAATACATATAATAAGAGTCCGAAAAGCATTACATAAAAGCTTAAAACATCCGATTTAACATGTTTTATGGATTTAATATTTTTTACACCTGTAATATATAGGGCATAAAGGAGTGCCGACAAAAGAACAATTAACATCCCTTTCGGATTTATGGTTGTGTTGTTAGGACCTTTATATAAAAGCATTATCCCTATTGTCGTTAGTATAAGAGAAAATACGGTTGTTTTATTTATTTTTTCATTGAAAAAAATATGCATTATAAAAGCAACTAAAATCGGATAAATAAATAAAATTGTGCAAGCAACACCTGCATCTATGTATTTAAATGAAACAAAAAGCGCTAAAGATGAACCTGAAAATAAAAGCCCTAAAATAAATAAAGGAAGAATTGATTCTCTGGGAATTTTTAGCGTTTTTTTGTTTATTAATTTGAGCCAAAAACCATACAATAAAACTGCAATAGCATACCTGTAAAATAAAACGGAATTTACCCCTATTCCTCCCGTATAAAGATAGAGCGCAAATAAGGGGTTGGTGCCGTAACTTATTGCTGCTAGAGTTCCATATATAATTCCTTTTTTGTTTCTGTTAATCATTTTGAAATTATTTTAATCGGTTATATTTTTAATTATATCGAAAATATATAGCCCGATTTACTAATTTTTAAATTTTATAATTTAAATTATTATTTGAACTATGAAAAAATATTTACACATATTTATTTTAGCAGTCTTATTTTTGGGCGGTTTTTATATTTATAAGCTTACAACTTATACATATATCAGTGCAAAGTTTTCGCAATTGCGCCCAATTCATGAAAAATTACCTGTTTATTATAAGGGTTTAAAAATAGGCAGAGCAAGAGAACATAAACATTCTGCAGATTTTAATCATACTTTTATTAATATCGTTTTATATCCTAAAAAACTTATGCTTCCGGATAATACGACAGTTTTATTAAAAAAAGAAAAAATAAAAGATAAATACTATGATTTTTTAGAATTGGTATATCCTAAAAATCCTTCAAAAATGATGATATCAAATGGTGCAATTCTCAACGGAAAGGCAACATTGGATGTTGAAACATATATGGCAAGCCAAAATATTGAGGATTTAGAGGCAATAAAAGAAAATTTGTTTAAAAGCTCCGAGGAATTAACAAAAACGCTTGAAGAAGTAGAACAAATGTTTTCTATAATTAATTCAACGTTAACAAACAGTCAGGCGGATATTAAAAAAATAACAAAAAACACGGGAGATTTAACAGAAAAAGTTAATGATTCGATACGGGAAAACTCTCTTGAAAATGCTGTTTCAAACATTGAAGCAACAACAAAAAATATTAATGATTTAACTTCAAGCTTGAATTCTGTTTCAGATAGTGTCGGTGGAATTATTCCAAAAACAAGCACTACAGTGGATGAAATTAACGGAATTACAAGCAATGTTAACGCTATAACTTGCGGAGTGAGAAAAACCTTAAGAAAAAAATGCGGAGGTTTAAGGCTTATTTTCGGACAAGTTATAGATGAATGTAATTAATATCAAAGTTTGTTTTTTTATCTTTCGGTATATTTTTTAAAATGGAGTCTATTTTATCTAAAGGCAGGTTTTCTTGTGTCAGATATTTTGCATAATCGGGATGACATTGGTGTATGGCGGCAAGATAGAAGGGCATTGTTGCGCCCCAAGGAGTTTTATCGTATATAGGCTCAATTTCACTTCTTATTGCTTTTAAAATAGAGAAAATATCATAATTTGAATTAAAATTGTCGTTTAAATATTTGGCTAAAAGCTCGCTTTGTATATTTCCGGCGCCTCTACCCATGCCAAAAATGCTTGTATCAATTATCAGCTTTCTTTCTTTTATCAAATTAATTAAAGTTTGAGCATTTAAAAAGGCAAGCCCTAAATTATCATGGGCATGGAAACCCAGATTGATATTTTTGTTAAGGTGGTAATCAATTAATAAATATAGCTTTTTAACGGAGTCCTCTGTTAACATTCCTAGGGTATCAACAATTGTCATTGCCCAGGGGTTGATATTGTTAATGTTTTTTATAAGTTTAGTGAGTTCATCATTTGAGTAGTTATTTATATATGTCGGGTTAATAAATACTCTAAAATTATTTTGAACTAATTTTTCACAATATAACAGTGCTTCTTTTATGTGTTCTTTTTTGAATATGACTCTTATATTTTTAATTGGAGAATTTTTTATTATTTCATCAATTGGAAATTTTGAATATTCAACCATTAAGCAGAATTTTTCTTTCGGAAATTTTGAAATAATTTCATTAATTTCATCAAAATTATCAAAAAGCGCGGTTTGATTTTTTTGTTTTTCTTTTGTTAAAAAACCCAATTCAATAAAATCCATGTTTGAATTTAAAAGCAAATTTATAACAGATTTTATTTGATTTATTTTAAAGTTCCATTTATTGATATAACCGCCATCTCTTAGTGTACAGTCAAGAATTTTTATGTTTTTCATATATTTTATCTTATTTAATAATAGCCGTTTAGTCAAAAGTTTATTTAGTCTTGTGAATGATTTATTTTTTTAAAAAATATTTTAAAAAAATAAAAAAGGAGGAAAAATGATATTTCATGAAGTTTGTGAATTAAAAAAAACTATAGATTACAAAAAAGAAGGAACTGCTGTTGAAAAATTATTGGAAAACGGTGATTTTAAAGCATTGCTTTTGGCAATGGAAAAAGAACAGGTTTTAAACGAACATATTTCTGAAGTTGACGCTTTTATATATGTTATGGAAGGTGAAATTGAATTTAGTATTCAACTTGATGAAGTTAAAAAATTTAATATTTCAAAAGGTGAGTTTTTTGCATTTTATGCAAACGAAAGACACTCATTGGTTGCAAAGAAAGATTCTAAGGCATTAGTTGTCAGAATATAAAATTTTATAACAGGCATTTACAATTAAAAAATTTATAATATATTAATGGTATGAAACATATTTTCAAATTTGTTTTAATGGTTGTTTTATTTTTTGCAACAAATGTTGCAAATGCGCAAGCTGCTGTGCAAAATTTTGTGCCTGTTAATTTTGGCGGCACGATTGCAGCAGCACAAACAAGCGAAAATATTGTAAGAACACTAAATAAACAAAATGTTTCACTTCAACAAAATAAAGATAACGGGTCAATATATAACTTTAAAAATGATGAAAATTCTTCATCATCTTCAAATAATCCTTTTATATTGTCCAAAAAAACATATAACGATATTATTTCTTACTTATATTCCGATAAATATTTGAGCGAAAATGCTCAAGTATCTTTTTCTTATCTTTTATTCCAAATTCAGCCCAATGCTCCTTAATTACTAAAAAAGAGAAGTTTTTAGTAATTACATTAATATAGGAGAATAGTGAAAATGGAACAACTTGCAAGTTTGCAAACAGGACTTGTTATTACTTTCATTGGCATGTTTGTAGTTATGGCTTTTTTGGCTGTATTAATTTATGCCATGAAATTGACATCAAGTTTAATTTTATACTTAAATAAGTTCTTCCCTGAGGAAGTAAAAGAAGAAAAAACATCAAAGAAAAAACATCAAAAATCAGATGACACTGAAATTGCAATCGCAATTGCAGCGGCAATTAGCGCACAAGGCACAATAGAAGGAGCAAAATAAAATGGAATTTTTGCATAATTTTGTAAGCGCCAATAGCGTTATGGTTTCTGCTGTGATTTTGCTTGTTGCATATATTTTTATTGCGACGGAAAAAATTTCAAAAGTTACCGTAGCATTGCTTGGAGCATCAATAACAATTATTCTTGGATTGTTGAGTCAGGTAAAAATGGATGGCAGTGCAATTAATCCGCATTATTTTATAAATTTTGTGGATTTTAATGTAATCTTTTTGCTTGTTTCAATGATGATTATAGTTTCAATAACCACAAGAAGCGGCGTGTTTAATTATTTAGCTGGAAAATTGTTGAGATTAACAAAAGGTCATCCCGTAAAAATACTGGTTGCTTTAGGACTTTTTACGGCTTTTGTCAGTGCATTTTTGGATAATGTTACGACTGTTATTTTAATTATGCCGATAACATTCTCTATTGCTAAAAAATTGGACATAAACCCGATTCCGTACTTGTTGTGTGAAATAGTTTCGTCTAATATAGGCGGAACTGCTACTTTAATTGGCGATCCTCCGAATATTATTATTGGAAGTGCCGGTAATTTGAGCTTTATGGATTTCATTCAAGAGCTTACAGGCGTAGTAGTTGTAATTTTATTGGCAGTAATTGCATTTTTAGCTTTTTCTTTCAGAAAGCTTTTAAAAGCTGATCATGAAAAAATGATGCAAGTATCAAAAATGGATACATCAGGTGCAATATCTGATTATCCTTTAATGATAAGGTCACTAACCGTATTATTTTTGGTTATAGTAGGCTTTATGCTGCGTGATATTATTCATATTGATACTTCAATAGTTGCTATGCTTGGCGCAAGTGTACTTTTGATTTTTGAAAAACCTGATTCTATTTTAAGAGATGTAGAATGGAATACAATATTTTTCTTTATGGGTTTATTTATCATAATTGGCGGATTGGAAGCTTCAGGCGGTATTAAATTAATGGCCGAATGGATATTAAATGTTACTCAAGGTTCAAGAGAGTTAACTTCTTTAATTATCTTATGGGCTTCAGGAATTATTTCCGGAATTATTGATAATATTCCATATACGGCAACTATGACACCAATGATAGCTCAAATTGAAAATGTTATGGGTGCAGATTATGCTCACCCGTTGTGGTGGTGTTTGTCTTTGGGTGCTTGTCTTGGAGGCAACATGACAATAATTGGAGCTGCTGCAAATGTTATTGTTTCTGAAAATGCAGCTAAAGAAGGACACCCTATTCAATTTATGAAATTTATGAAATACGGCGTTATGGTTGTATTTATTTCTCTTTTAATTAGCACGGGTTATATTTACCTGAGATTTTTAAGATAAGGATATAAATATGACTGAAAATAATGAAATACAAAATGAAAAATCAAAATCATATTACGGTGAACATCAGGTTAAAGAAGTACTTTTTACCATTATTTATACGGTGGTTTTAGTATTTCTTATGTGGATAGTTTCAAGTTTTATGTATTAAAAGATTCAGTTTGTACCCTATAACCTATAAAAGCCGCTTAATAGCGGCTTTTCACTTATATATTTAATTTTTATTATCCGAAATATCTGTTGTAGTATTGTTGAGCAATTGCTCTTAGTTGTTCGTCATCACATTTTTCAACTAAATATGCTTCGTCTGATGTAATTATTCCGTCAGGTTGACCGAAGCTTACTTCGGTTGAGCTGCCTTCGGCTTGTTGAATACTGTCTGCTGCAAGTAAATAGCTTGCATATTCTTCTGCAGATATTTCTTTTCCGTTGCCGTCCAAATCAAGGCTTTTTGTAACATCATTATATTCACTGTCACCTGAAAGGTCGGTATAAGTTATAATGTCTTTATAGCTTAAATCACCGTCAGCACGAACTCTGCCTGCTTTATCGGCTGATTTTTCAATTGCTTCAATATCTGCTTTTGCAAATGCTAAGGCGCTTTCAACAAGATTTAAGCCGTCTTGAGAGTATTGAATACCGCCGTGTTTAGCTCTTTCTTGTTCAAAAAGGTCGCTTTGAAATACATTTCCGTCTTCTAGTATTTCTTGACCTTCATCTGAAGAAAATATATTATCTTTATTTCCAAACAGACCGGCTTTAGCGTCTTTTGCGCTTATGTTGGAATGATCTTCGCCATGGAAAGATTTAAAGCTTTCGCTGAAATCTTCAAGAGCAACAGTAATTCCTGAAGTATTTTTATCTTGTGATGCTTTTTGCTCCGCTAAATTTATAATAGAAGTATCAGAACCGTCACTATATGATTTTTGTGCTTCGTTAATGCCTCTAAAAACAGTGTAAGCATCGCTTGTCTTTTTATATGAACGTACAATTGCCGGATTTAAAATACTTGTCTTTGTCATTTTTACTGTCTCCCAAAAACTCTCGATAACATCTTTCTTTAATAAAAACATTTTGTGTTAAAAAATTGCCTGTTTTTTTAAAAAAAATTTATATATTAATTGAAAAACTTTGTTTTATGTTAGAATAAATGTATTTAAAGGAGAACAAATGAATATAATTCCCGTAGTTTTTACTTTTGATAAGAGAATAGTTTTGGGAGCAAGCGTTGCAATAAAAAGTTTAATTGATTGCGCGAAATCTGATACTTCTTATGATATTTATGTTTATCATCCTGATATTGATGAAAAAACAATTTTAGAATTTCAAAAAATGTTTGAAAATACAAATCATAAGATTACTTTTCAATATATTTCAAAAGAAAAATTTAAAGATGCACCGATAAATAAAAAGGGTTCTTGGACGGAAATTGTATACTACAGACTTTTAATTCCGGATTTATTACCTCAGTATGATAAAGTAATTTATGCTGATTGCGATGTTTTATTTAAAGGGGATTTAGCGCAAATTTATAATGAAGATATTTCCGATTATGACTGCGCTATGGTTGCTATGGAGAAAAATAATGAAAATATGATATGTCATAAATATTTTCCTGAAAATAAAAAAGATTTAGTTTATATTTCAAGCTTTATTATTTTTAATTCTAAAAAATTAAGACAAGAAAATTTTACAAAAAGGGTGTTTGATGTTATTGAAAAATTTAACAACAGACTAAAGTTTTTTGATTTGGATACAATTAATATTGCTTCAAAAAATATTAAACCTTTGCCATATAGATATGGTGTTTTTCAAAGTATTTATTATAACGATTCTCTTGATAAATCTTGGGAATATTCATTTTTAAAAAATGTATATTCTGACGAAGATTTGTTAAACGAAAAAAATAATACCATAATGCTTCATTATGCAGGAGCTCCCGGAAAACCATGGAGATTTAAAAAAGTTCCGAAAGATTATCAAGAATATATGGAAAAAATTCCAAAAAAATTAAAGAAATACACATTTAGAGATATAAGAAAAAAACTATTCAGCAAGGTTTAAGATGGAAAAAACAGCAATAATTATTTTGACGTATAATAAGTTGAATGAGGCTACAAGGCCTTGTTTAGAATCTTTATATAAAAATACCGATGTTGAACTGTTTGATTTATATGTAGTGGATAATGGTTCAAAAGATGAAACGATTGTATTTATTGAAGAATATCAAAAGAGATATCCTAACATCAAATTAATTAAAAATTTGCAAAACGAAGGATATTCTAAAGGAAATAATATTGGCTTAAAAGAAGCTCTCAAAAAAGATTATAAATATATTGGATTGCTGAATAATGATATTTTATTTACCCCTGATTGGCTCAATAAAACAATAGAAGCTTTTAGTTTTGACGAACAATTGGGAGCTCTTTCTCCGAGAAATAACGAAAAAACAAATTTGACCGCTTTTAATTATTTAAATGGTTATAAAAAATATCTTTCAAAGTTTAAAACGCCAATCAGATATGTTGTTACGCCATTTTTTAGTTGTGTAATTTTTAAAAGAAGAGTATTTGATGAAATCGGTTTATTTGACGAAAATTATTCACCTGCTTTTTTTGAGGATAATGATTTATCTTTTAGGGCTTTATATAAGGGTTATAGCCTTGGATATTGTAACAATACTTTTATTTTTCATAATCATTCAACAACAAGTAAAAATATTGACAAAAGTATTTTTGAGAGAAACAAAGAATATTTTTTCAAAAAACATCCGCTTGGGAAATACATTTGGGAACACAAAAGAACAAATGTTATAAAAGATATAATAAAATATTTAAAAGACGGAAAAATATAAAATAAGAGATTTTGGAGGAAAAATGCCTTTTGAGTTTGAAAAAACCGAACTGGAAGATGTAATACTTGTAAAGCCAAAAGTTTTTGGGGATAATCGAGGATTTTTTATGGAAAGTTATAAAAAATCGGAATTTTTTGCTAACGGAATAAAGGTTGAATTTAATCAAGATAATCATTCATCTTCCGGCGCAAAGGTTTTAAGAGGATTACATTATCAAATTCCTCCCTATAGCCAAGCTAAATTGGTCAGATGTTCAAAAGGAAGAATATATGATGTTGCCGTTGATATTCGTTTGAATTCTAAAAATTTTGGAAAATATGTAAAAGTTGAATTATCACAAGAAAATAAACACATGCTTTTTATTCCGGAAGGTTTTGCCCATGGGTTTGTTGTTTTATCAGACAGTGCAGAATTGCTATATAAAGCTTCAGGTGAATATAATCCTAATGCCGATAGAGGAATTCTTTGGTGTGATAAAGACATTAATATTGATTGGGGTATCGATTTTGAACCTATATTATCAAAAAAAGATGAAAATCAACCAAAATTATCAGAAATAAATAAAAAGGAGCTAATGAATGACTAATATATTGGTAACAGGCGGTGCAGGATTTATCGGTTCTTGTTTTGTAAGACACATGTTAAAAAAACATTCCGACTATAAAATTATTAATTTGGATGCTTTAACTTATGCAGGTAACATTGAAAATCTTGATGATGTTAAAAATAATCCTAATTATAAATTTGTTCATGGCGACATTTGTGATAGAAATCTTGTTAGGGATTTAGCAGCACAAGTTGATTGTGTGGTTAATTTCGCAGCAGAATCACATGTCGATAATTCGATTAAACACCCTGAAATATTTGTTAAAACAAATGTTGAGGGGACGCTAAATCTTTTGCAGGCTGCAAAGGAATTTAAAATTGAAAGATATTTGCAGGTTTCAACAGATGAAGTATATGGTTCATTAGGTAAAACAGGTTATTTTTATGAAACTACGCCATTAGCTCCAAACAGTCCATATTCAGCCTCAAAGGCAAGTGCTGATTTATTAGTTAGAGCATATTATGAAACTTATAAATTACCGACATTGAATACTCGTTGTTCTAATAATTACGGGCCTTATCAATATCCTGAAAAGCTTATTCCTTTCTTTATTTCAAAATTATTAAGAAATGAAAAAGTTCCCGTATATGGTGACGGCTTAAATGTCCGCGATTGGCTTTATGTATATGATCATTGTGAAGCAATAGACAGAGTATTGCACAACGGTAAAATCGGAGAAGTTTATAACATAGGCGGACATAACGAAAAAACTAATCTTGAAATAACTCATCTTATTTTAAATGCAATGGGAAAAGATGAAAGTTCAATTGAATATGTAGAAGATAGATTAGGTCATGATAGAAGATATGCAATATCAAATGATAAAATCATGAAAGAGTTAAACTGGAGCCCTTCGGTTACTTTTGAAGAAGGAATTAAAATGACAATTGATTGGTATTTGTCTAATCAAGAATGGATGAAAAAGATTGAAAACAAGAAAGCGAGCCTTGTATCATGAAAATGCTTGTAACAGGCGCAAATGGTATGTTGGGGAAAGATTTATGCTCTTATTTTGAAAAAAAAGGACATGAAATATTAAGAACTAACCGAGACACATTAGATATTTGTGATGAAGAAGCAGCAAAAAGGGTAATCATTGATAATAAACCTGATGTTATAGTTCATTGTGCAGCTTACACTAATGTTGATAAAGCTGAAGATGAAATTGAGCAAGCTAAAAAAGTAAATTCTATAGGTGCAAAAAATGTTGCAAAGGCAGCAAGAGAAATAAATGCAGTTATGGTATATATTTCAACGGATTATGTATTTGACGGAACCAAAAATAACCCTTATTTGCCATCTGATAAGCCAAATCCGATAAATATATATGGAAAAACTAAGCTTGAAGGTGAATTTGAGGTTCAAAAATATTGCGAGAAATTCTATATTGCAAGAACAAGCTGGTTATACGGGCACAACGGTAAAAATTTTGTTGAGACAATGTTATCTTTAAAAGATAGCGAACTTCTCAAGGTTGTAAACGACCAAAAAGGCTGTCCTACTTGGACAATGGAACTTGTAAAAGGTATTGAAAAGATTTTAGAAATGCCTTATGGAATTTATCATATATGCGGGAAAAATTCTGCAACTTGGTATGAATTTGCGTCTGAAATATTCAAACAATCAAATTTAAAAGTAAATTTAGTTCCCTGCGCAACTGATGAGTTTCCGAGAAAAGCAAAAAGACCTTTTTATAGTGTAATGACAAATGAGGATGAACTAAATCTAACAAGAGATTGGAAAACGGCTCTTTATGAGTATTTAAAAGTAAGAAAGGATGCATGATGAAGGGAATTGTGTTGGCAGGTGGTTTTGGTACTCGTTTATATCCGAGTACAATTGCGGCATCAAAACAGTTATTGCCGATTTATGATAAACCTATGATATATTATCCTATTTCTGTTTTAATGCTGGCAGGAATAAAAGAGATATTAATTATTTCAACACCTTATGATATAGATAATTTTAAAAAGCTTTTAAAAGACGGTTCTCAGTTTGGAGTTAAATTTTCATATAAGGTTCAAGAAAAGCCGGATGGCTTAGCTCAAGCGTTTATTTTAGGTGAAGAATTTATTCAAGATGATTCTGTTGCTTTGGTTTTGGGCGATAATATATTTTATGGGCAAGCATTTTCAGCTATGTTAAGGAGGGCTAAAAAAAATGCGGATGAAAAAAAACAAGCAACAGTATTTGCTTACAAAGTAAAAGATCCGCAAAGGTTTGGCGTGGTTGAATTTGACAGCAATAAAAAAGCAATTTCGGTAGAAGAAAAACCTATTAAGCCTAAATCAAATTATGCAATAACCGGACTGTATTTTTATGATAATTCGGTAATAAATTGTGCTAAAAAATTAAAACCGTCAGCAAGGGGTGAACTTGAAATAACTGATTTAAACAGCATTTATTTAAGAGAAAATAAATTAAATGTCGAAATTTTTGGCAGAGGTTTTGCTTGGTTAGATACAGGTACTCATAAATCTTTATTACAAGCAGGTCAATACGTTCAAACAATTGAAGAAAACCAAGGAGTAAAAATTGCTTGTCTGGAAGAAGTTGCAATTAGAATGGGCTTTATAACACATCAAGAAGTAAAAGAGAGAATAAAAGAATATAAAAATAACGAGTATTACAAATACATTAATGAACTGGTAATATAATCTTTATGTTGACAATTTAAAAATTGAAAGTTAATATAAATTTCGTACCCCTCAAAATGAGAGATATAGAAAAGGAGTTTTAAATGAAAAAGATTTTTTCTGCTTTATTGCTATCTTCTGCATTAGCATTCACTTGTGCTACAACTTTTGCAGCCGAAGCAACAGAATGTAATGTGCCTGATTGCAAGTGTTCTTGTCATAAAGAATGTCCTGCTGATTGTAAATGTGGATGTCACGAAGGCAAGGAATGTACTTGTGACAAAACAAAGCAAGATTGTAAATGTCATCAAAAATGTGAAGAAAATTGTGAATGTGCTTGCCATAAAGATAAAGAAAATGTATCTAAAGATGAAAATAGCGTAAGTACAGATAAAAAATCAAAAAAAGCTAAAAAATCAAAAAAAGCTTCTAAAGCTGAAGAAACAAAAGCACCAACAGTTGAAGAAACACCTGCAGCAGTTGAAAATGCAGCTTCTGAAGTAAAAGAAGCACCTGCGGTTTCTGAAGAAGTAAAAGCTCCAACTGTTGAAGAAGCTTCAAAAACAGAAAAATCTAGCCAAGCTGAAAATAAACCTATAGTTATTGAAACAGTTGGTGTAGATAAATAAGAAGTTTTAAAATAAATTCTAAAGCCGTTTTTGCTCTATGCTGAAACGGCTTTTATAGTATTAATATGTGTTTTTTATAATATAGTCGGTTAAATCTTTAAAATTTTCAAATATAATTTTTGCCCCGTTTTTAATTAGAAAGTCTTTGTCTTTATAACCCCAAGAAACACTCAAACATTCAATAGATGTATTTTTTGCCGTTTGAATATCAACTTCGCTGTCGCCTACAAAAACAACCTCATCTTTTGATAAGTTAAATTGTTTTATTATAAATTCGCTTGATTTTGAATCAGGTTTTTTGCTGAATTTAGCAGTTTCTCCTTGTGATATATCAAAAATATCGCCAAAATATAGTTTTGAGAGTTTTTTTACTTCAGAATCAATTTTGTTTGATAAAATTGCAAGTTTTATATTTTTTTCTTTTAAACGTTTTAAATTTTCTATAACAAAAGGGTAGGGCTTTGTTGTGATGTTGGAGTTTTTTGCATAATGTTGTTTAAAAATTTCAAGACATTGGTCATATTTTTCCTGATGAATTCCGATTGCCCGCTCAATTAGCTTTCCTATACCGTTTCCAACAAAATTAGTTATTTCTTCAAGAGTTCTTTTTTCTAAATTACAATGTTCAAGAGCGTAGTTAACGCTATTTTTTAAGTCTTCTATTGTATATAGTAGTGTGCCGTCTAAATCAAAAATAATACCTTTTATTTTCATTTTTTCCTCATTGACTAAATTGCTTTTTATATACGATGTAACAAAAGTTGATATATGTGATATAATATTAGTGTTACGTGGAACCTTTTATATTATAGTATAACTATAAGGATATAAGTAAAAGTTAAAAGGATTTAATTATGTCTACTACAATCACAGGCGTAGGATCGGGATTTGATATTGAAAGCTGGGTCTCTCAGCTTGTTAGTGCTAAAAAAACTTCTATGCTTACTCCATTGCAAGAGAAGCTTCAAACTTTGCAAAAGACTGATAGCACTGTATCAAGTTTAAAAACAAAGTTTTCAACACTTCAATCTGCCCTTAAAACTTTTACAACAACAATATATAATTCTTCAAGTGATATGTGGACAAATACAACTATCACTTCATCTAATGACGCTTACGCAACAGCTGTTTCAACAGGAAGCGTAGCCAGCGCAAATGTTAATTTACAAATTGAACAAATTGCAACTTCAACTACGGCAAAAAGCGTAAACAGCCTTGGAACAATTTCAAAAGAAAATATTGAAAGTGCTAAATTTGTTAATCTTGCTAACGGACAAGCAAAAGCCGGAACTTTTTCAATGTTTTTGGATGGAAAACAATATGAAATAGAAATTGGACAAGATGACACGGTAAAAGATGTTATAGATAAAATAAACACTGAATCAGGAGGTAAAATACAAGCTTCCGTTGATGATAGCGGTAATTTTTCAATTAAAGCATATAAAGAGCAAGTTATAGACGGCGCAACTTCATATATTGAAGATACTTCTGCAAATCTTATGATTGGTTCAGGCGGTGATACATCAAATATTGTAACTGCCCTAAAATTAAACGAAAAAGACGGCTCAGGATATAAAAGCTCTTATCCTGTTTCTTTGGTTAATACAAGCGTTGCGATGGTTAGCGAAGAATCAGGGCTTGGCGGTGTTAAATTTTTTGATGAAGACGGTAATCCTGCTGAAAGCGGTAAAATTACAATAAATGGAATTGATTTTGAAATTAATGAAACAACAACTCTGAATAATTTAATTTCAAGAATTAACGGAAATTCTGATGTCAATGTTAAAGCAAGTTATGATTCTTTAACAAATAAGCTGGTTTTGACTTCAACACAAACAGGTCAAAGCAACATCAGCTTAACTGAAGAAGGAACTAATCTGTTGAATGTGCTTGGTTTAACACAAGGTCAAGGCGAAGATGAAAGATTGGCAGACGGTTCTCAAACATTGGGACAAAATGCAATTGCTTATATTAACGGAAATAGAGTTGTTTCATCTTCAAATACAATAACAGGTGATGCATCAGGTATTGCAAATTTATCAATTACAATTAAAAAACCGACAAGCGATTATTCAAATAATGAAAAAGACGACAAAGACGTAACGCTTGAAATTTCGCCTGATTATAAAGAAGTAAAAGAAGCCTTGAATACTTTTGTGGATGCTTATAATGACTTAGTAACCACAATAAGAACGGAAACCTCTTCATCAGGTAGCATTGGGCATGATTCAAGTTTGAACTCATTATTGAATAATATCAGAGGTATTACTTCAGCAGTAAGCGATAATGACGGAATGTTTTCAATGCTTGCTGAAATTGGAATTTCAACTTCAAAAACAGATGCTGTTAATTTAACCATTGACGAAGAAAAATTGGATAAAGCATTATCTGAAGATTTTGAATCCGTAAAAATGCTTTTATCTGATGGTTATACTTCAAAAACCGACAATGGTTTATTTGATCAAATGCTTGTAGATATTGAAAACGCACTTGACTTTGAAAACGGATATTTTGCAACAAAATCAGATAGTGTTCAATCGCAAATTACATCCATGAATTCAAGAATTGAAAGGGCTACAACTCGTATAACATCATACGAAGAAAGGCTATATAAACAATTTAATCAAATGGATGCTACTATTGCAGCTCTAAATAGTCAATTAAGCACCTTCAGTACTTATATCGGTTAATTTACCTGCTAATTGACCGCAGGCTGCGTCAATATCCGCACCGCGCTCAAGTCTTATGGTTACTTTTTTACCTGAGGCTTCTAAGAGGTATTTGAATTTCATCATGTCTTTTTTATCGGGTTTTTTGAAGCCTGAATTGTCGTCTGTAGGATTATAAGGAATTAAATTTATATTACATTTAATGTCTTTTAGATAATTTATTAATTCTATGGCACATTCTTTTGTATCGTTCAGTCCGCCGATTAATATATATTCAATTGTAATTCTGTCTTTGGTTTTGAGATTGAAGTCTTTGAGTGCTTTTTTTAATTCTTCGATATTGTATTTTTTTTCAATCGGCATAATTTGTTTTCTGATTTCGTGGTTCGGCGCATGCAGTGAAATTGCCAAGGTCGGTATTAATTCGCTTTGAGAAAGTTCATAAATTTTTGGAATAATTCCTGATGTAGAAAGAGTCATTCTTCTAATTGAAATTTGAAGATTTTTATTTATTAAATATATTGCTTTTTTGATGCTTTCAAAGTTATCCAAGGGTTCACCTTGTCCCATAAAAACAACGTTTGTGATTTTTAATCCGGTATCCATTTGCGCTAAAAGAATTTGTGAAACAATTTCATGAGCTTCAAGATTTCTTTTAAAACCGTTTTTTCCTGTAGCACAGAATTTGCAGCCCATTTTACAGCCGACTTGACAAGATACACACATTGAAAGGTTAGAGCGATTATCAAAGCGCATTAAAACAGTCTCAGCACACAATCCGTCATTAAATTCAATTAAATATTTTATGGTGCCGTCTTTTGATATTTGTCTTAATTTGATTTTGCAATCGAGAATTTGGCAGTTTTCTTTTAAAAATTCTCTGAATTCTTTTTTGACATCTGTCATTTGGTCAAAACAGGCTGCATTTTTCGCCCAAATCCAAGAAAAAATTTGCTCTGCTCTGAATTTTTTTTCGTTATTTTTTATAATAAAATCAATTAATTCTTCTTTTGAAAGTTTAGATAATGTAATTTTTTCCATAAAATAATAGTAACATAACTTATAAAAAATATCATTTTTACTTGATTTTTCTTCATTTTTAAAATATTATTAAGTAGCCTAAAGTGGCTTTGGTATGCCACAAGGGTTTAGTTAAAGAAATGGAGAAACAAAATGCCTAAAATGAAAACTCACAGATCTGCTGCGAAACGCTACAAAATTACCGGAAGCGGTAAAGTGCTTCGTCAAAAAGCAGGCAAAGGACACTTATTAGCTCACAAAAGTCCGGCCAGAAAAAACAGACTTTCAGGCACAACTGAAGTGTTTGAAGGGAATTTAGCAATGATTGCTAAAGAATTACCGTACAAAAAGAAATTTACAAGATAAGGAAGGCTGAACTATGAGAGTTAAACGTGGTAACGTATTAAGAAAAAGACATAAAAAAATATTAAAATTAGCTAAAGGTTTTCTTGGTGCAAGAAGCAGAATTTTTAAAGTTGCTAATATTGCAGTAATGAAAAAATTAAAATATCAATACAGAGACAGACGTGTTCTAAAAAGAAACATGCGTGCTCTTTGGATTGTTAGAATTAATGCTGCTGTTAGAGAACTTGGTTTGAGCTATTCAAAATTTATGAATATGCTTAAAAAAGCTGATATCCAAGTTAACAGAAAAATGTTGGCAGAATTGGCAGTTAATGAACCTGAAGCGTTCAAAGTTTTGGTTGAAACTGCTCAAAGCGCAAAATAGTTTTAATTAAATACATAAAGGCTCACACTTCTTTTGTGTGAGCCTTTTACAATTTTAAAACTTAGCTAATCGAGTAATGCTTCAAGAATTGCTGCGTTTTTAGAAGCTAAACCGTTTTCTCTGATTTTTGAACGATTAATATAAGTACGAAGTGCTTCTCTTATAAGTTCGCTTCTTGTTCTGTTTTCGCCTTGTGCTACTGAATCGATTTGTGTTAAAAATTGTTCGGGCATTGAAATTAAAACTCTTGCCATTTGCGCTCTCCTTTTGATATATTCTATTGTCATTTGTTTTTGTTTTATTTCTCTTGTATATATAAAGTATATTTCTTATGAATAATTGCTATTTATGATTTATTTATGTAACATTTCTTAATAATCTTAAAACACATATAGCATAGGCTTTTTGCGGTTATTTGATTATTTTAATTTAATCATTATAAAAAAATTATGAAAAATATTTTATTAAAGTTTATAAATAATCACACAAAGTGCCATCATAAAAATGCTCTTTTATACCAAGATGAGGGCTATTGCCCTGATTGCGGTCAGTATCTTGTGAAAAACTATTATATAATCAGATGTGCAAGATGCGATGTTAAAAGAGAAGCTAAGCTTTTTTGGGGTGAAATTGTGCCTCAAGAAAAGTTTTGCACTAATTGCGGCGCAAGGGATTATTATATTGAAAAATTGGATAAAGTTAATTTTGTGGATGCACGATATGCAATTTATTTAAAAGAAGTAGTATCCGATTTGGCAAATTTACACCCTGATACACAGATATGGGTTGACGACAGGGATAATATTTTAAAACAAATAACTTGGAACAAAATTTTATTTAACTGAGATGGAGTACACTTATTTCCATTTTGTCTTTAAATGTTGCGCCGATTTCTTTTTTCATGTCGTCATTTATGCTGACCCAAAGATGGTCGTTAGTTAAAAGCTGAAATCTTTTAGGCACGTTAAATTCATCCGGTGCTTCAAAATCAATTACAACAGGATTTTCGCCCTTATGTTTTGCTAAAAGCTCTTTTAGGAGAATATTTTCTTCCATGGCTAATTCTTTTAAGACTTTTAGGGTAACAAGGTTAACCTCTTCAATAGGTTTAACTTCGTTAATAGCCAGATTAATTTCTTCATCTTTTACATTTACTTTTGCTTTTATGATGACTTTTTGTTCAGAATCAATTAACGCTCCGTATTTTTCAACAACTTTAGGAAAAGCTACAACGCCAATTCTTGATGTTAAATCTTCTATTGTGCCTGTTTTAATGAATTTTGAAGGGTCTTTTTTGGTTGGTTTTTGAACAATTTGGGATAATAAACCGCAAATTGTTACTGTAGAATCAGGCTTTGGATTTTCAATTATATCTGAAATGGTCTGAGTTGTGATATATTTTAAAATACCTTGAATTGAAGCTAAAGGGTGAGATGTTACATAAATACCCATTAACTCTTTTTCGAAAAGCTGAATTTGAGAATCGGAAAACTCGTCATCACTGTTGCCGCTCATTTGGAATGTCGGAATGTTCAGTTCTTCTTGGGCTTCTCCTCCTAAAGCTGAAAATAAGCTGACTTGACCTGATGATTTCGCTTTTGCGTTTATTTGAACAAATTCAACAACTTTATCAATGTTTTCTAAAAGCTGTTTTCTTGATTTTTCAATGCAAGAAAACGCACCTGCTTTAATTAAACTTTCAAGAGTTCTTTTATTTAAGCATTTCATATCAACTCTTGAGCAAAAATCATAAAAGCTTTCAAAGGGCTTATTTTCTCTTTCTTTTTCGATTTGTTCAATAACTGCTTCGCCTACGTTTTTAATTGAAGCTAAGCCGAAGCGGATATTATTTCCGTCAGGAGTAAATTGTGAATTTGATTTATTAATATCAGGCGCTAATACGTTAATTCCTTGTGCTTGACATTGCAGGATGTATTGTTGAGTTTTTTCTTGTTTATCTGCAACAGATGTAAGCATTGCACACATAAATTCAACAGGATAATGTGCTTTTAGGTAAGCTGTTTGATAAGCAACAAAGGCATAGGCTGATGAATGGGCTTTGTTGAAGCAATATTTTGCGAAACTTTCGATTTGTTCAAAAAGTTTGGTTGCAGCTTCAGAACTCATTCCTTTTTTTGCTGTTGCTTCAACAAAGATTGATTTTTGTTCTGCCATTTGTTGAAGCTTCTTTTTACCCATCATACGGCGAACCATATCGGCGCCGCCAAGAGAATAATCCGCTAAGGTTTGGAATATTGCCATAATCTGTTCTTGATAAAGGATTGTTCCGTAGGTGTCTTTTAAAATGCCTTCCAGTAGGGGATGAGCATATTCAATTTGTTGGCGTCCGTGTTTTCTGTCTATAAAATCTTCAACCATGCCTGCTTCTAATGGCCCCGGTCGATAAAGCGCAACCATAGCGCCTAAATCCTCAAATACTGTCGGTTTTAAGCGCTTGATATATTTTTTCATACCGCTTGATTCAAGCTGGAATACTGCGTCTGTTTCGCCTTTTGATAACATATCAAATGTCTCTTTGTCATCAAGAGGGATATTGTTAATATCTATATCTTTACCTGTTCTTGCTTTAATTAAATCAAGGGCATCTTGAATAATGGTTAAAGTTTCAAGTCCCAGAAAGTCCATTTTTAACAGCCCCAGTTTTTCAATACCTGCCATAGGGTATTGTGTTGTGGTGGCTTTTTCTTTGGATAGTGCGACAGGAATGATTTCATCCATTGGTCTTGGAGCAATAATAACACCCGCAGCGTGTGTGCCGACTTGGTTTTTAAGCCCTTCCATGTGTAGTGCTTCATCTACAAGGCTTTGAACTTGAGAATTTTCGTCGCATAGTTTTTTTAATTCCATGCCGTCAGAAAGCGCGTCTTTTAATTTTGTTCCAGGGACAGAAGGAATCATGCCAGCCCAAGTATTAGCCTGAGAAAAAGGTATATCATAAACTCTGCATACGGCTTTTAGGGCAGCTTTTGCAGCTAATGTGCCAAAGGTTATGATTTGACAAACATGGTCTGCACCCCATCTTTGAGAAACGTAGTCTATTACTTCTCCTCTTCTTCTTTGGCAAAAATCAATATCTATATCAGGCATTGATATACGTTCGGGATTTAAAAATCTTTCAAACAAAAGATTATGTCTGATTGGGTCAAGCTCTGTTATTCCAAGTGAATATGCAACGATAGAGCCTGCGGCTGAGCCTCTTCCAGGGCCTACAGGGATTTTGTGTTCTTTTGCCCAGTTAATAAAGTCCCAAGTTAACAGAAAATATGCAGGAAAACCCATTTTGCATATTACATCAAATTCATATTCATATCGTTTTATGATGTCATCAGGGATCGGGTCGCCATATCTTTTTTTAAGCCCTTCTCGACATAAATGGTCAAAATATTGAACTTCGTCATAACCTTCGGGGCAAGGATATTTTGGAAGATATTCTTTTGTTTTTCCAAATTCCAATTTATCCATTTGAAAATCTATTTTATCAGCTATTTCAACGGTATTTTGAATACAGGTGTTAAAATAATCTTCATCCATCCAAGAAAATGCTTTTCTTAGTTCCTCAACCGTTTTAACATAAAATTCATTTACCGAGAATTTAAAGCGATTTGGGTTTGCTTTTGAAGATTTTGTTTGTTCACACAATAACGTATCATGCCAAGCGGCGTCTTGGGCTCTTAAATAGTGTGAGTCGTTAGTTATAACAGTTTTTATATTTAATTCTTTAGCTATTTCCATTAAAAACGGATTGGAATCTTTTTGTTCTTGTAAACCGTGGTCTTGAAGTTCGATATAATAATCATCACCAAAAAGTTCTTTATAATATTTTGCTTTTTTTATTGCTTCATCTTTGTTTCCGTCAAGGAAATTTCTCGCAACTTCGCCTTGAATACAAGCAGAGAGGCAAATTAAATCATCTTTATATTGTTCTAAAATTTCGTGGTTAATACGGGGTTTGTAATAATATGCTTTTGTTGTTGCAATTGAATCAAGTTTGCATAGATTATGGTATCCTTTTTGGTTTTTAGCGAGCAAAACCAAGTGATACATTGTTTTTTTGCTTCTGTCTTCTAAAACGTCTCCGTCGCATATATAAAATTCGCAGCCTAAAATTGGTTTTACGGCTTCGATTTTCTTTTTCATTTCCTGCTCTTCTTCTGAAAGCATGTGTGAGAGCATTTCATTCTTTGCAATGAACATATCAGCGCAGCCATACATAACCCCGTGGTCTGTTATTGCAATTGCAGGCATGTCGTTTTCTGCCGCAAACTTATAGAAGTCAGGTATTCTTATTGCTCCGTCTAAAAGAGAATATTCCGTGTGTATATGCAAAGGAACATATTTCATATATAAATTTTAGCATATACTTTTAAAAGTAAATACTTTTATTAAACTTATGTAAAAATTGATTTTAGAGTTTTTTCATTAGGGTTTTAATATCTTGTACGACAATCATTTTAGGGTGTTCATTAATAAAATCATCAAAAATTGTCCGAGCTGTTGTTTTGTCTCCCAGTTTTAAATATATAAAACCGGCCATGATTTTGTTGTATGGGTTTAATGTATCTTTTAGATATTTATTTAGTTCTTTTTTAGCTGTGTTTGTTTTAACAAAGCAATCGGCAAGAGTTTCATAATAAATTAAATTCGTGTAATTTTTGTTTATTGCTCCTTTTAGCGGTTTTATTGCTATATTTGGTGCACCGAGATTAATAAAACATCTGGCAATATTGTAAAGATAAATTGATGATGATGAGTCATTCGGGTTTAAATTATAGGCTATTTGATATTCTTTCAGGGCTGCCGTGTAGTTTTTTTCTTCAAAATAAATATTACCCATGTTTGAATGCAGTCTTGCATTTTTTGTTGCGTCAATCGTGTTTTCTTCATAGCCTTTTAAGCCCCTTAAAGATGAATCAGCACAGCAATAAGGAATTAATAAAAGACAGATAAATATTGATAAATAAGATATTTTAAATTTCAAATTCATAGTTTTCTTTTGCAAAAAATACGGAATTATATTTTTCAGATAATTCTTTTTCCAGTTTAGAAAGTTTTATATCGTCATATTCAGGGTCATAATGGAAAAAGAACAGTTTCTTTGCGTTTGTAAGATGGGCTATATCTATCGCCATTTCAAATGTTGAATGTCCGTATCCTTGTTTTGGTTGTTTGGGGTTAAAATAGTCCTCATTTGTATATTGCGCATCATGGATTAAACAATCGCAATTTTTGGCAAATTCAATAAAATCTTTATCGTTTGAATTTCTGCTTTCTTTGTCTGTTGCATAAACGAGTGTTTTTCCTTGAAATTTTATTTTAAAGCTTAAACAGCCGTTTTTGGGGTGCATTGGTGTTTTGTAGGCAGAAATAATAATATCATCGTTGTTTATTTCAATGTTTTCTTCAGAATTATATAGTTTTATATTGCCGTTTTGACTGATGATTAGTACGTTTTTATCTGAAAAATTTTCTATATTAAAATTACTTTTAATTTCGTCTATGCTTAGGGGAAAAACTTTATCAAAAAGCACTTTTTTAAGTGTTTCTTTTAGGTTTTCTTTGTCCGGATTAAGTCCATAGAGATTTAGAGTCGTTGTTTTATTATATAAAGGTTTATAAAACGGTAAACCTTGAATGTGGTCTTGATGAATATGAGATATAAGAATAGTTGCTTGATGAACATTTTGCGTGCTTAAATTTTTATCTTGTCCTATATCTATAATTCCTGTACCTGCATCTAAAATTATTGTTTGATTTGCGCATTTTATTTCAACGCAGGATGTATTTCCTCCATATTTTAAGAAATCAGCTTTAGCTACAGGATACGAGCCCCTTGTACCTCTGAATTTTATTTTAAATTTTTCTTTTTGTGCGGCAATCTCTTTCATTTTAAACCTTTATATTTCTTGCAGTTGAAGCGGTTCTTGTAATTCTTGTTGTTGTATTTCTTTATTTTTCTTTTTAAAGAAATTGAATTTGAAACGGCTATTTTTGGTTTGTTTTGTTTCTGTTTTTATTTTTTTAATTTTCTTTTCCTTGGGTTGTTTGATTTTCTTTTCTTTTATTTCTTTAATTTTCTTTTCCTTGGGTTGTTTTTTGGGTTTAATATCTTTTGGCTGAGTAAGCTTTTTAATTTCTCGTTCAGATGTTTTTGTTTGTTTGGTTGCATTTTTAATTTTGTTTCTTTTATATCTTGCTGATTTTGGGTGTTTTTTGTGATAGATAAATGTTAAATCTCTATCATAAATATTGCCTGATAAAGTTGAATATGATATAACGCTTTGTCTGTTTTGCTCTTTTATTTCATCCAGTCTTGTCGGAATGAATTCAAACTTATATTCAACTCTGTCTTTAAAGTTTACTATTTTAATATGGCGAAATGCCATAGGATAAGTTACCAACGAAGGAGTTGAAACAAAAACTAAATTGCCCCAGTGGTGTAATCTTGTGGCATGATAGTGACCCGATAAAACAACAATCGGATTTTTGTATTTTAATAAAATTTCATTAAATTCTTTTGCATTTAATAATGAATGTTCGTTCGCAACAAAAGGTTCAACAGAAGGATGATGTAGCGCAATTACCACAATTTTATCTTGGTTTTGATTAAGTTCATTATCCAGAAATTGTAATTGCTCCTCCGGAAGCATTCCGTTGGCACTATCTTCCATCGTGGCGTCAAGAATTATAATTCTATAGTCGGTTTTAGGGCTAAAAGCATAGTAAGTATCAGAAAAAGTATAGTTAGGGTTATAGCTTTTTACTGTTTGAAGCACTTCTTCTTTTGTCATGTCGCCATGGAAATCATGGTTTCCAAAGCAGTTTAGAGAAGGGTATTTTAATTTTGTTAAAAGCTTATAGAAGTCGTGGTAATTTTCTTGCGTGGCGCTATCTACCATATCTCCGCTAAATAATACGAAATCAAGACCCTTAATTTCATTTATTTGTTCAATAGCGTCTTTTAAAAGCTCTTTTGATGAACCAAGGGCTTTGTAGGCTGTATTTTGCCTATCAGAAATATGGGTATCAGAAATTTGAACTAAATCAAGAGTCATGTTTCGGAACGAAAAAGCATAAGAGCTTATCGTTCCGATTATTAAAAGACTTATAATTAATATTAATTTAAAATATTTATTTTTCATTTACTAACTGTTCCAACTTTTCAAGAAGGTCTTGATGGTTTTTGTAAAATTCCCAGCCTCTTGCTTTCATTGCATATATCATAACTAAAGGCAAATTAAGAGCTTCATCTGATTTTAATTTTTCTCTATAAAAATCAACAAAGTTATTAGGAAGCCTTAAGGTCCAGTTCGGATCTCCTGAGGTTCCGGGGGTGTTATATACTTCGTTAATTCCGAAGAAATCGGTAAAGAAAATTTGAATATTTTCAGCTTTAGAAGCAAAGCATTCTACGATTTTCATAAAGCCAAGATATTTCTCATCAGTATACATTTTATGCCATACTTCATCTTTGTTGCCAAATTCTGAGCATAAATCTTCAATTAAATTTTTAATATAGGGGTTGGCATCTTCTGTATTAACAAGTTTTGATGCCCACATTCTGATTGGTTCGTTATCGTGTGTACCAACCATTGCCCAAGAGTTTGCAGTTATATTTTTGCATCTGTACGGATGGTTTTCTTCATAAGGCACAACAAATTGAACAAGACGCATTCCTTGAAGTCCGTATTTTTTCATAACTTGAATAACAGGATATGTAAGAGTTCCAAGGTCTTCAGCTATAATTGCATTTTTATCAAGTCCGGCGTCAAGTGCTGAGGCTATAACAATTTTTTCAATCATTCTTCCGTACAATGTAACTTGTTCGTCAGAAAGGTTATCAAGCCATTTTTCATCATCAGGAGTAACAAATTTTCCCTCAATTGGGGTTTTATTAATATTTTCTTCTTTTGCAATTGAATATTTTTTTAATTCAGGATGGTTAGGTGAAGAATATAATCTTCCTGCACCTTCTTCAACTTTTGGTAAGCACCCTTTTTTATATACCCATGGGTCAATTAAACCTACTGTGTGGTCAATTCTAACGCCGCCGGGGTTTTCTTTAAACATTTTTGTATATAATTTTTTGAGAAGTTCTCCCGCAGGACCAAGAGATCCGTCTTTATTGAATAATTTTTCCGGATCCACTACTGAAAAGCCCCAAGCTTGACCGTCTTCAGAAAAATAATCAGGAGGACAGCCTAAGCACCAGCCATCTAAAAACAGTGATTGATATGCCCAGTTGTCTCTGTCAGAGAATGCAACTTGTCTGTCTGCAATTAATTTTAAACCTAATTTTTTAGTATATTCAAGAGTTTCATCTGTTTGTTTTTGGACAATAAATTGTTCAAGTTTATATTTTTCAATGGTATCTTGATATTTTTTCTCTATTTCCTTAATTCTTTTTTCGGCTTGTTTTTTGTCTGCTGAGCCAAATAAGGTTCTATCCAGTTCGCTTTTCCATTGAGGCCAGTAATCTGAATTGTTTTCTAAAGATAATGCTTCATATAATGCGTCCTTATCAAGCCAAAAAGAATTTTCTTTTTTGAACTTTTCAAATTCTTTTTTTAATTCTTTTGAAGCATTTTTTTTGAAATTTTTATAAAATTCATTTGATGCAAGCTCTAGATTTTCAATAGCATAGACATAAGCTGCTCTGTTGGTATTTTTATTGGGATTCATTTCGATTATTTTTTCAAGAGTTTTGTTAGATAAAATCCTATCCCATTTTGAGGTTGTCAGCTCTTTTAGATTAATAAAAAGCGGATTTTTTGAAAATACCGTACCTGTGTATGGAGAAGAATCGCTTAATTTTGTTTTGCCGCAAGGACCCAGCTGTATTGCGGAAAAAATACCTTCAGCAAAATTAAAAAGTTCTTTTGCGCCGTCGGAATTATATGTTCCAAAGCCTGTGTTTTCATCATTTTTTGAAGGAAAGCTAACACCTTGCAATATTAAGGCAAGATTTTTTTTGCCCAGTGCTGAAAGTGCCTTTTCGATTGTTTCTTTGTATTCTTTTGAAAATAATTTGCTTTTTTCTAACAACATTTAATTCCTCTCCTATGTCTGTTTATTATTAATTAGTAACTTGTTAAGCCTCGTTTGTTGAGATATTCGCGAACATGATTTAATGATGCCTGAACAATTCTTGTAATTCTCGAGCTTGATAAGCCGACCATTTGGGCAATTTGCTTTACCTGCATGTTCCTGTAAAATCTGTATTCTACAATAGTTCTTTCTTTTTGCGGTAATTTTGCAATTGCTTCTTTTATTAGTTTGCTAAGTTCTGTTATTTCCGCTTTTTCATCAGGCGTTGCCGATGTGTCTTTTATGAAATCAAAAGGTGAATCATTATCTGAGCTTGCTGCCATGATTGAATCGATTGAAAGAATTGTTTCATAAACTGCTTCTCTTACTTTTGTCGGTGAAACATCAAGCGCTGATTGATTGTCGCTATATTCTTCATCTGTTAATTCACTATCTTCTTTTTTGTGCTTTAGTGTATACCATTTATATCTGTTTCTCAATTCATTTCTGATTGCCCAGCGTACCGCCGTTGCAATGTAAGATGAATTATAATGGGTCATTTGTTCTTCGGTTTTATCTTTAAATAAAGCTTGCAGTGCAATAATTCCGATTGAAACCAATTCTTCACAATCAAGCATGTGAGAAGGTATTCTTTTGTATTCTACCCTTGCAACTTTTTGTATTATATCGATATAATCTTTTAATTTAGCTTGCAATTTTGCTACCAACGTATTACTAATCTATATAGAAATTTTACTATCATTGAATAAATAATGCAAATAACATCACAAAAATGTACTAAAACTTAAAATATGTTTATTCTTTTTCGTGCTTATATGCTTTGTGTGACATATATGATAAAATTGCACAAACTATTCCAAACAATATTGCCCAGTATATTGCATAGTGATATCCTCTTATAAAAGCATCGGTTAAATCAAATCCGTTTTTAAGTGCATTGTTTTTTACAAAATCAAATATGCTGACTGAAATTGTTATGCCCAATAGCATGCCTACATTTCTAAACATTGCTAAAATGCCTGAGGCTATGCCCATTTTGCCCATTGGTGCAACAGATACTATAAGGGCATTAACGCTTGGTTGATAACAGCCTGAACCTGCGCCTATTAAGGCTTGGGCAAGCAAAATATTCCAATAGGTTAATTTGTCGGTAATGGTTGTAAAGAAGATATAACCCAATATTATTAATATTGTTCCTGTTGTCATCAAGATTGAACTATGCAGCTTTTTGGTAAGCTTGCCGTTTAATAATGCCATCAGCATAAACATAAATGAAAAAGGCAAAATCAAAACAGCAGTCATTAAAGGACTGACTTTTAAAACTTCTTGAGTATAAAAAGGAAACAAAAGCGCATTTGTAAATAATGAAAAATATGCAATTAAAAGCGCAAAATTTCCATAGGTGAATACTTTTGATTTAAAAAGTTCAAAATTAATAACAGGATAAGGTATTCTTTTTTCTTGAAAATAAAAAAGAATTGAAAAAACAACAAAAATTATACTTAGAATTATTATTCTTTGACTTGTATAACCCCAATCATGACCTTTTGATATAACTAAAAGCATTGATAGTATTGCAACTAATTGTAAAATCATTCCTAAATAATCAAATTTAAATTCTGATTTATGAATAATTTCAGGAATATATTTTTTAGAATAATATGCACCGATAATACCTATTATAATACTTGGAATAAATATTGCTCTCCAAGTAACATAATGCATTAAAAAACCGCCGACCATAGGTCCTGACATGCCTGCTAATGCCATCAACGCCGTTGAAAATCCTAGAGCTTTTGCTCTTTCGTTTCCTTTGAAAATCGATGAAATAATAGCGTAATTATTTGATAATAATATGCTTGCGCCCGTAGCTTGAACAATACGGGCTAAAATCAGTGTAATTAGGTTAAAAGAAATTGTATTAAAAAACGCACCCAGTGCAAAAACTAAATACCCGAGAGCGTATAAATTTTTTCTTGAAACTAAATCGTTTAATTTTCCAAACAAAGTAAGAAATGTGGATAGAATTAAAATATATACCGTAACTGCCCACCGAGCGTGATCTATATCTATATTAAAATTTTGTGCAATTTCATAAAGAGCGACATTAACGGTGTTTGAGTCCATCATGGCTAAAAAACCGCCAATTGCACTAACTGTAAATATAATCCATTTTAGTTTGTGTGTTTGCTCGCTAAACATATTTGTTGTGCTTTCATTTAGTATGACCGATAAAAAAATATTATCACTTTAATTTTTAATGGCAATATTTAACAATAACGGCTTTTTGTAGTAGAATTTATTTGCTGAAGTATTAACTTAGGAGAGATATATGTTTGAAGAATTTTTTTCAAAAAGAATTAAAAACACACCTTCTTCTTTTATAAGAGAAATTTTAAAAGTAACTCAAAAGCCTGAAATTATTTCCTTTGCAGGAGGATTGCCTAATCCTATTTCTTTTCCGCAAGAGGAATTAAAAGTTTCTATGAATAGAATAGCTGAAAAATACGGAGCCAAGATTTATCAATATTCTACAACATTAGGTTTAGACAGTTTGCGTCAATATATTGCAGACAGATATAAAAAAATCTGGAATATGCCTATAACAATAGATAATATTATTATTACCACAGGTTCTCAACAAGCTTTGGATTTAATAGGCAAAGTTTTTATAAATGAACATGATAAAGTAATGGTTGAAAAGCCTTCTTATCTTGGTTTATTGCAGTCTTTTTGTTTGTATAGCGCTGATTTTGTCCAAACAAAGCTAAATGATGACGGGTTAGACATTGAAGAATTGAAAAAAACTTTAAAGACATATAAACCAAAATTGGCATATTTAATTCCGAACTTTCAAAATCCGACAGGTTTAACCTATAGTGCTCAAAATAGAAAAGAAGTTTTTGAAGCAATTAAAGATGAGGATATGCTTTTAATTCAAGATGATCCTTATGGAGAATTGAGATTTGAAGACGGTGAAAGAATTCCTTATATCGGATTAAACCAAACGAAAAAAAATATTTACCTTGGTTCTTTTTCAAAAATTGTAACCCCCGGTATGCGTCTTGGCTATATTATCGCCGATAAAGAGATAATTCATATGCTTGAAACGGCAAAACAAGCTTCAGATTTACACTCAAATATTTTTGGTCAATATTTAATTTCTGATTATTTATATAACAATGATCTTGATAAGCATATTGAAAAAATTAAAAAATTATATAAAAGTCAAGCTCAAGCTATGGTTGGGGCTATGGAAAAATATTTTCCCAAAAATGTTAAATATACCATTCCAAAAGGCGGAATGTTTTCTTGGGTTACTCTTGAAGAAGGCAAATCTTCCGTTGATTTATTTAATAAAGCAATTAAAAAGAATGTTGCTTTTGTTCCGGGCGATCCTTTTTATGTTAATGAAAAAAATGTTAATACTTTGCGTTTAAATTATACAAATGCAGATAGTAAAACTATTGAAGAAGGTATAATCAGATTAGCTGACGCGATGAAAGAAATGTAGGATTGATATTGAGTTTAATTGTTAAAACCCTTGCAGCGCAAGGGTTTTAATTTTTTATTAATTTTTGTAAATAAAATTGACAAATAAATAAAATATTAGCAAATTATTTTTTTCAGGGTCATTAAATAGCATGTAAACTCCTCTATAAACTCCGTAATACTAATTCTATCCATCACGGCTTAATTTGTTCACAAATTAGCCGTTTTTTTTATTTTCAAATATTTAGTTCTATAAATAATATTTTTGGTTACTTGAAAAATTATGTACATTCGTACATAATAAAATCATGAAAAAATTAACACAAAAACAAAAAGATTTTTTTGAAAAACTGAAAGAAAGGTATCAGCAAAGAGCTTTATCCAGCTATGAAAAATTAAAAAATGAACTTGGATATAAATCTAAAAATTCAATTAAACAGTATATTGAAATTTTAAAAGAGGAAAATCTGATTGAAGAGATTGATAATAAGCTTTATATAAATAAAAATCAGTTTGGTGCTTATCTTGCTACAACTTCTGTTAAAGCGGGTTTTGCAGCTGTTTTAGAGGATAAAATCGAAAAAAGAATTTCTCTTGATGAAATTTTAAATATTAATTCGCCTTCTACCTTTGTTTTTAGGGTTTCAGGAGATTCAATGTGCGAGGTAGGGATTTTAGACGGTGATTATGTAATAATCAAAAAAACTTCTGAAGCTATGATTGATGACATAGTTTTAGCTGTTGTTGATAATGAATTTACTTTAAAAACATATAAAAAAGATGATAAGGGCTGTTATTTAAAACCGGAAAATTCTTCTTATCCTATTATTCGCCCAAAAGAAAATTTAACGATTTTCGGTGTTGCGCTTGGAATAACAAGGAAAATAAAATGAAAAGAGTTATAGCACTTGTTGATTGTAATAATTTTTTTGTTTCTTGCGAAAGGCTTTTAAAACCTGAGCTTATCGATAAGCCTGTTTGTGTTTTATCTAATAATGACGGGTGTGTTGTTTCAAGGTCAAACGAAGCAAAAAGGCTGGGCGTTGAAATGGGTGCACCTTATTTCATAGTTAAAAATCAGTTTAAAAAAGTTATTTTTTTATCGGGAAATTTACCTTTTTATTGTGAAATATCTAAAAGAGTTATGGACAAACTCTATGATTTTACTCCTGATGTTGAGATTTATTCTATAGATGAAGCATTTTTAGATTTAACGGGATTAAGAAAAACTTTTAATTGTTCTTATGAAGAATTGGTTGAAAAAATTGTTAAAGACATTAAAAACGAAATCGGAATTGATGTTTCTGTCGGGCTTTCTTATTCTAAGGTGTTAGCTAAACTTGCAAATGACAAGGCAAAGACTTTGCAAAAAATAAAGGTAGATAAAAAAACCTATAAAATCGGATACAGACAAATTCAAGAAGAATTAAAATCTACTTTAATTTCTGAAGTCTGGGGAGTAGGTAAAAATACAACAGCATTGTTAAAAAAACATTTGATACAGAGCGCTTGGGATTTTGTTAGTCAAGATGATGTTTGGATAAAAAAGAATTTGGGAAAAATAGGGCTTGATTTAAAACAAGAGCTTTTGGGAAATATCGTAAATCCGGTTCAGATAATTTCATCTGCACCAAAATCCGTTTCAAGAAGCGAGAGCTTTAAAGAATTTCAAACAAACAAAAATTATATTCAAGAGCAGCTTAACATGCATATTCACAGGGTTTGCAAGAAATTAAGAAATGAAAACCTTTTAACAGGATGTATTATGGTGATGTTGAGGACAAAAGATTTTCAGGTTTTTGATATGAAAATTAATTTGATTTCTCCGACGAATACGGAATTTAAACTTATCAATCATTCAAAAGAGATTTTAGATAAGCTTTATCAAAAAGGAATAATATATCGTTCTGTCGGTTTTTGCGCTATGAAATTGACGGCTGCTAAAACTCAGCAAATTTCCCTTTTTGATGGAGATGACAATTTAAAAAAACAAGAGTTGTCAAAGTCTTGGGATAAATTGGAAGAGAAATACGGCAGGGGAATTGTTACTCTTGGCGCAAAAAAGGAAAAAGAAAAATCCTAAAAAATAAAATAACTGCCATAATTGGCAGTTATTTACCGAGTTACATTTTTTGTATTTGCTCGGGCAAACTCCTATATAGGTTTCCATCTTTGTGTATCGCAACAACTTTAAAAGTTGCTTCGATATACGTCTTTTTTGTTTTTTCATCAATAATTGTTTGATGAAAAATTAAGTAAAATTTACCTCTTTGGGTGATTTCCGTGTTGATAATAATTTCATCATCCAATTTAGCTGATTGCTTATATTTAATGTTCATTTCAGCTACAGGCAATACGATATCATGTTTTTCAAGCTCGGATAATTTATATCCTGATTGTTCGCACAACAACACTCGACCCATTTCAAGCCATCTAAGATAGCTTCCATGCCAAACAACACCGTAAGAATCAGTGTCTGCGTAAAATACTTTTTGTTTAAAAGCATGACTCATAGGACAATTTTACCATAAACAAATTTATTTGACCTTTTAAATTTTATGTTAAAATTATTTTATGTTTGAAGTAAGAGTCGAAACAAATTTTTCATCAGCACATCATTTGCTTAATTACAAAGGCAAATGTGAAAACATGCACGGCCACAACTGGAAAGTTGAAGTTGTTGCAAGAGGATGCGAGCTTGATAAATCAAATATTTTAGTTGATTTTAAAACTCTTAAAAAAATCGTAAATGAAATTATGGACTACCTTGACCATAAGGATTTAAACGAGTTGCCTGAATTTAAAAACGAGAGTCCAAGCTCTGAATTCATAGCAAAGTTTATATATAAAAAAGCTCAAGAAAAAATTCCCCAAGTTTACAGGGTAAACGTATGGGAAACACCGACTTCAAGAGCAAGTTATTTTGAGATAGAGGATTAAAATGCATACACTACAAGCAATTATAACAGGTTCAATCCAAGGGTTGAGCGAATTTTTACCGATTTCAAGCTCGGCTCATATTGTTTTTTCAAACGAATTATACGGATTAATTACAAAAACCGCTGTTGAAGGAGTTGTAAGTCAAGAAGAAATATTTTTTGATATTATGGTACACTTAGCGACATTGTTTGCGGTTGTAATATATTTTTTCAATGATTTAAAAAATATATTTTCTTCGTTTTTTAAATCATTGAAAGAAAAAAACTACCAAGATGAAAACTTTAAAATATTTAATTATATTGCCCTATCCACCGTTATAACGGGAATTATAGGTTTAGCTTTAAAAGATAAAGTTGAGTTTATTATTGCAAAACCTCAACTAATTTGTGTTTTATTGTTTATAACAGGAGTTATCCTGTTGACAAGCGAAAAAATGTACAGAGGAAGCGAGAAAATTACCTTAAAAAAATCAATTTTTATTGCAATAGCTCAAGGTCTTGCGGTTTTCCCCGGATTTTCAAGAAGCGGTTTAACGATAAGTACGGCTCTTTTTCAAGGAATGGACAGAGTTCAGGCTGCAAGGTTTTCATTTTTAATGAGCATACCTGTAATATTTTTAGCTTCTTTAATATATCCTTTAATCGAGCTGGATTTCAGTCAAATTTTGACTTTTAATTTAAAAGCAATTTTCCTTGGTTCGTTGGCTTCATTTGTTGTGGGTTATTTATGTATTAAATATTTTATGAAGCTTTTGGGACGGTTAAGTTTAAGAACTTTTGGTTACTACTGCTTAATAGCTGCGGTTGTGATGTTTTCAATATTTCAATTCTTTTATCATCAATAAGCTCTAAATTATCTTTATTATTTAATTTGGATATATATTTAATTGCAGTATCATCTTTATCAAAATCAAAGTGTTCAACTTCAAATTTTGGCGCCATAAGAGGATATTCTCCGTCTTTTCTTGCTACAAAATCATCATAAGCTGCAGTGTAGGTGATTGTTTCTGAAGGATTGTTGATATCAATCGGGGTTTTGTTCCCTTTTTTATCTACAAAGTTCATCTCTAATAAATCGCCTTTGTCGTTTATTTTATAAGTTAAACCGCTAATTTGCAAAAGCCCAGGTTCTCCGCCATCAGAGGTCATTGATTCTTTTGCAGCCGTTCTTATCGCTTCTACAATTTGTTTTTGCGTAACTTTTGTTTTGAGAAGCTTGTTTTTCATAGGAGCAGTTTCTGAAATATCTCTTTGGGTTAAATTGCCTACTTTTGGCATTTTTCTTATATTAGCGGAATTGATAAGAGCAATATCGCAATCAAGCTCAGCTCTCATTGAATCTGCCACCAGATTTGTCCAAGCGTTTGGCTCTACTCTTCTATTTTTAGGCATAACAACCGTTTTTGAAATTTTACCTACAAGCGGGCTTTTGCCTAAGTTTTGTTCTTTTATATATTCTATTACGGGGCTTTTTTCACTTTGCGGGCTTTGAACAAGTACATTGTTTGCTTTTTTGATAACTCCGTTATCATCAAATTCAACGTCTAAAAGTCCGTAGTATTTTCCGTTTTCCCCTGCTTGAGTTACAATAACGGGTTCGTTTGATTTTGAGGTTAAAAGATTTTCACCTTGTTTTAATCCTTCAACAACTGTGTGGCTGTGTCCGCCCATTACAATATCAACACCGTCAAGATTTTTAGCCAGCTGTTTTTCAACTTCATTACCCGTATGAGATAAAAGGATAATCCTATTAACCCCTTGTTGTCTTAACTTGTTAATTTCATCTTGAAGTGCTTCAATGGTATCGTCAAAGTCCATTACTTCAATGCCTTCTTGGGCTTTTTCTTTGGTGCATTTTTCAAAATCAATGGGCATTGCACCGATAAATCCGTATTTTACTCCATTTTGTTCTTTTATTATTGATTTTGTTGTAAGATGTCGCATTGGGCTATCATCTTCAAATTCGGCATTTGTAACAACAAAAGGAATGTTTTTACCTTTTATTGCTTCTTTAAACCCATGGGCGCCTGCATCCAGTTCATGGTTTCCGACAGCGGAAACGCCAACTTGCATTATATTTTGCATTAAGTCAAAAATAAAGCTGTTTTTCTTTGTATCTGCTCCTGAGACGTTGTCGCCGGAAGATAATACAAAATGTGCCGTGTCTTTGTTTCTTGCTTTGAAATCTTTAGCGCTTTCAACTATACCTGCCATTTGGTCAGAATTGCCGTGAGTATCATTATAGTAGTAAATGCTCAATTTATTATTGTTTTGAATTTTGGGTTTAGTTGAAGCAGCAAATTTATTAAAATTTATAGAATTAACATTTAACATACAAAGATAAAACCACTAAATAAAAAAAATTGCGAGAACTTAAAAATTTTTAATATATTAGGTTGATTTTATTTATGGCTTATTTATTTATACTTTTATCATTACAATTGGGGAAGATTTTAATTATGCCTATCAGTTCAAAAAGCGCTAAGAAGCAAAAGACAGCCAAGCTCGAAGTGGTTAAAGCGCCAAAAACAAAGCCTTATAATGATATTGATTTAAATAATTGGAAATTATATGAAAATATAAAAACAGGTACTTGGTGGGAATTTTCTGCGCGCGAAAAGAAAAACGGGCACAGTTATGATTACCACGGTAATTATATTCCTCAAATTGCAACCCAGCTTTTAGAAAGATACACTAAAAAAAATGACATTGTTCTTGACTTGTTTTTCGGTTCGGGTACAACCGGTATTGAAGCTAAAAATCTTGAAAGACGTTGTATCGGGGTTGAATTAAAACAAGAAATGGTGGATTATGTTTCAGAAAAATTTACACCAAAAGAGCTTGTTGTAGATGTAAATATAATTCAAGGTGACAGCGCAAGCGCTGAAACAAAAGAAAAAATAAAAGCGCGTCTTGATATTATGGGAAAAAAAGAGGCACAATTATTAATTTTGCATCCTCCTTATGATGATATAATTAAATTTTCCGATAAAAAAGAAGATTTATCTAACTGTGCAACAACAGAAGAATTTTATGATTTATTTAAAAAAGTTGCAAAAAACGGCTATGATTTATTGGAGCAAAATCGTTTTGCTGCTTTAATTATCGGTGATAAGTATGCAAACAGCAGATATATTTCATTAGGTTTTGAATGTCAAAGACGCATGGAAGAATTAGGATTTGTAACTAAAGCAGTTATTGTTAAAAACATCACAGGTAACGAAAAAGCAAAAGGCAAAACCGCAAATTTGTGGCGTTATAGAGCTTTATCAGGCGGATTTAATATATTTGAGCATGAATATATTATGATATTTCAAAAAACAAAATTGAAAAAAGTTAAAAAGTAAATACGGCTTATAAAATTTATAGGCAACAAAGAGAATAAAAAGGCTGCAATTTGCAGCCTTTGCTTTTTGAGATTTTGGTATAAAATTAAGTTTTAGAATTTTTCTTTTTGGGCATTCCTTTAACAAATAACACAAGAGGAATGATAACAAAACATGCTATGGCGCAAATTTCAAAAGTATCTCTAAATGCGCCCATGTTGGCTTGTTGAAGCATTTGTTTATATAGCATCGTTTGAGCCATGTAGTTTGCATGGATATCATTAGACATAGAAGTAAATGCTGCTTGGTAGTATTGTAATCTTTCAATAAAATTGTCGTTTAGCATGGTCAAATTATCAACAAGATAACTCTGATGTGCTTGAGCTTTTCTTGAAATTAACGTTGTTACAATAGATGTACCAATTGCACCGCCAATATTTTTTAATAAGTTTTGTACACCTGAGGCGTTTGTCATTTGTTCGTTTGTTAATGTCATTGTTGATAGGGTTATTATTGGAATCATGCTCATTGACATACCGATACCCATAATGAAATTGGGTATTACAATATTCATGGTTGCAATATTTAAGTTTAGTTCGCATAACATAAAGCTTGAAAAGCTTAAAAGTCCAAGGCCCATCATGACAAGTAATTTGTTGTTTATTTTGCTTCCTATGGTTCCGATAAATATTACCGTCATTAAAGCGCCTATGCCTCTAGGCATCATTGCAAGACCTGAAAGATAGGCGTCATAACCCATTAAACCTTGTAAAAACTGAGGTAAAATTGCTAATGAAGCTAATAATACCCCTTGCATTACTACTTGAACTACAGTTCCAAAGAAAAAGTTTCTGTCTTTAAAAACCCTTAAATCTATTAATGAATCCTTTTTTGTAGATTGAATATAGAAAAACCAAGTTGCAAAAACAACGGCAAAAAATGTTAACCAACAAACCCAAGTTGTGCCAAACCAGTCGGCGTCATTACCTTTATCCAATACAATTTGCATACAGGTAAGCCAGCCGATTAACATAAAAAATCCGATATTGTCTATTTTTACATTATCTTGTTTTTTGGCATAAGGAGGATCTTCAATAAATTTTCTTGCTAAACCTACAGCCATAATTCCAACGGGAATATTGATAAAGTAAATAAAAGGCCAAGACCAGTTTGTTGTTATCCAGCCGCCTAAAACAGGTCCTATGATTGGAGCAATAACTACAACAAGCCCAAATAGCGCCATTGATTGCGCTCTTTTTTCAATCGGAAATAGTTCAAGCATAATTGCTTGAGATAAAGGCAACAATGCTCCACCTCCAAAACCTTGTAAAATACGCATTATTACCATCTCGGGAAGCGAGCGGGATGTTCCGCAAAGGAATGAAGCAACCGTGAAAATAATTATACTTAAAATGAAAAAGTTTTTTCTTCCCATTAATTTACTAAAGAAGTCAACAGAAGGAATTACAATACCTGAGGCAATTAAGTAACTTGTTAAAACCCAAGTACTTTCTTGTCTGGAAACTGAAAAACTTCCTGCCATATATGGAAGAGCTACGTTTGCAATGGTTTCATCCAAAACAAACATAAAAGCTGCTACCATTAAAGGAATACATATTACCCAAGGATTGTTGCTGGGTTGCCAGGTTTCTTGTTGAACGTTTGCCACTTTTTTGCCTTTTTATTTGATTTTTACTTTTGGTACTACACTCATTCCTGAAACAATATTGTATTGAGATTTATCTATAGGTTCATCAAAAACAATTTTAACAGGAATTCTTTGAACGATTTTTACAAATGAACCAACTGCATTTTCAGGAGGGAATAAGCTTGATTTAGC
This sequence comes from Candidatus Gastranaerophilales bacterium, assembly GCA_944326675.1. GTDB lineage: Bacteria > Cyanobacteriota > Vampirovibrionia > Gastranaerophilales > Gastranaerophilaceae > RUG14156. The sequence continues at coordinate 21,335 of CALVET010000068.1, read as the reverse complement.
GCCTGATGCTCTTTGAATTGAATCAACGTGGCCTTTAAATTTTTTGTGTTTATAAGCATCAACTTTAATTGTAACAGGTTGACCGGGGCGCATTTGTCCTACTTGGTTTTCTTTAAAGTTTGCAACTATCCAAACTTCATCGGGAACAATTGCAAATAGAGGACCTCCGACAGAAACATAGCTTCCTTTTTCAATTCTTCTGTTTGTTATTGTGCCTGAATTTGGAGCTATAACATTTGTATATTCTAAATTAAGTCTAGCTTGGTTCATAATAGCTTCAAGCGTTTTTAAGTCAGCGTCGGCAACATTTTTACCGTCAGAAAAAATGTCTTCTTTTGCTTTGGTTTGACGAGCTAAAACAGAGTCGTAATTGGTTTGAGCTTTATCTAACACTTGTTTTGAAACAGCGCCTTGTTGATATAGTGTTTTATATCTTTCAAGATCTGTTTTGGCTAATTGGATTTCAGAATTAACCGCGCTTAGATTTGCTTTTGCATTTTTTTGATTTAAAAGCGCTTTTTGGTATGCTGCTTTTGCTTGTTTGTATTTTTCAATATATACTTCATCATCAATTTTAGCTACCAAGTCGCCTTTTTTAACTTCCATGTTGTCTTTAACATAGCTTTCAATAATATGACCTGATACTTTTGGGGTAATTTGAATTATATCTGCTTCAACATAAGCGTCATCTGTTGATTGATAATGACTTTCATGGAAAAGATAAAGCGAAGTTAATATTGCAACCACAATTGCAAGTGGTATCAATATTTTTCTTTTTTTGGGTCTTTTTGGAGTATTATTTTGTTCTTCCTGAGTATTTTCGTTTGACATTTTTATCTCCTATATGTTTGTTTTTACAGCCTTTTCTACTACTTTTATGAAATTTTGAAGAGTTTTTTTTGTTTCTTCAATTGTTTCTTGAGAAAATTCACTTTGAATTTTTTTAACGATAGGCTCTGATATTTTAGACATTTCATCTATTATTTCAGCGCCTTTTTGTGTAATTGTAAGAATTTTTGCGGGTCTGTTGTTTTTTGTTGTTAATTTTATTTCTATATAACCTTTTTCTTTTAAGAAGTTAACTAACTTTCCCGTATTAGAGCGGTCTTTTAATAGAATTCGTGCTAAATCTCTTTGACAGCAGTCATTTGTTTCTGAAATTATCTTTAGAGCAAGATGTTCGTTTGCGCTAAGTCCGATTTTTAATTCTTTAAAGAATTGATCAAAAAGCATGTGAAATATTTTTGCACTTACATGTATTTGATAGAATAAAGAATCCTCATATTTTGTTGAATATTTATAATCCATTTTTCCTTCTATTTATCAGCTAGTGGTATATATACATTTTATGTTGTATAAAATACATGTTGCATTTGCAACATTAATATGCTACCTTCCTATTATAAAAAATGCAATAATAAAATTATAAGATACCATTTAATCAGAGGAATTATGAAAAAATTAGTCGCATTAACATTGTTAACATTTTTTAGTTTTGCGTTTGTTATTAATCCGGCGAGCGCAATATTGGAAAAAAATAAAGAGCAAAAAGAACAAAGTATTTTGGATTATGTAAATTTTGATTGGTGGAAAAGGCAGAACGATCCTTATTTAGAAAAGTATATTTCTACAGCAATTAATAAAAACTATGATATAAAAACTGCCGCATTAAAGATTGAACAGGCAAAAATAAATGTTATGGCTACAAGAGCTGGACAGCTCCCGATTGTTTCTTTTGGGGCTGCTCCTTTTCTGACAAAGTTCCCCGAACAAACAAACAGCCAAGGTTCAATTGCTTTACCGATAATTGCGCAGTATGAGCTTGATATTTTCGGAAAAAATTGGGATAAAACAAAATCTTCAAAAAAATTATTACAAGGGGCAATTTATCAAACACAAGCCTCTGATATAGCAATAGTAGCCTTGGTGGGTTCTACTTATTATAATATTGTGAAATTGGATAAAGTAATCGAAATTCAAGAAAAATTAACAAAAGACAGGAAAGAAATATATGATTTAATGAAAATATCAAATCAAGAGGGAATAAGCTCTACTTCTGATTTGATTTTGGCTGAAAAGTCTTATGTATTGGCTCAAAACGATTTAATTGAATATAAAAAGAACAGAACAAATTTGTTAAATGCGCTTGCGGTTTTAATCGGGGATAGCCCTAATAATATTAATGAATATAAAAGAATTTCTTATGATGATTTGAGTAATCAAATAGCTGTACCAAAAGAAATTTCATCAGAAATTATTGTTAATCGTCCTGATTATAAATCTATAGAAAAACAATTGGAATCTGCCGGAATTGATGTAAGGGTTGCAAAAAAAGAATTCTTGCCGACAATTAATATTCTAGGTATGCTTACTTTCCTTGCTGCATCTTCTTTTGGTGCAATGGATTGGAAAAATGTGTTTTCTATCTTGGGCGCAAGCGCAGATTTGCCGTTATTTACAGGGTTTGCCCGTATTGCAAGCTTAAAATTGCAAAAAAATAAATATGAACAGCTTTTGACTCAATATCAAAAAACTAATATAACTTCTATTCAAGAAGTAAACGATTCATTATATAATTTAAAATCCGATAATGAAAAATTGGAAAATAACATTAAGGCTTATAATATTCAAGATGAAGATTATAAATTAAGCCAAGCAAAATATAAAACAGGAGTCATTTCTAAGCTTGATTTATTACAGCAAAAAGAAGCTCTTTTGTATATGGAACAAAATGTTGCGGCTTCAAAACTTGCTTGTTATATAGATAAAATAGGCTTATATAAAGCAACAGGTGCAAAGATTTAATTAAAAGACCCTTTATAGGGTCTTTTTAAATTGTTAAATATATTTTTCAGCTCTTTTTAAGGCTTTATCTGCATTTTGCATTACTTTATTTATTTTATCCATTTCTTCATTGCTATACAGGGAGGTCGGTGCAATAAAGTCGCTTGATGGAATATAGGTTGCCGTATCTATCGGTTGAGATTTTGTTTCTTGAATATTTTTAGTTGTATTTTCCGGAGTTTTATTTAATGAATTCATTCTGTTTTTTATAAATTGTGTGTTATATGGACTCATCTGAAGTTGTATTTCATTGTTTTGAGGTATTGATGAATTGGCACTTGCACTGAAATTAATTTCTTTACCATCTAAAAAGTCCAATAATAATTTTGGATTTTTGTTTAATTCTTCGGCTAATTTAGGGTCAGATTGAATTTTTTTAATTGCCTCAGGATTATTTTGGATTTTTTGCAAAAATTCACCGTTAGTTATTCCAAGCTCAGGAATTACCTTATTTTTTTGGGCTTCTAATTCCGCCTTTTTTTGTTCTTCTGCTTTATCATAAGGTTTTCCAAAGATTTTATGAATTGCGCCTCTGATTGGTTTTGAGAACATATTTGAAAATACAAACATAATTAATGCAAATCTCAAAGCACCGCCTGCAAATCTGATAATTGGATTTGTTGTACCTTTGATAACTGTTCCGTCTTTAGCTATTTTATCAAGTCCCATGCCAAAGAATTTGCCGATATTTTTTAGAATCTTTGAAGTTATTGTTGTACCTTCAAGGTTTTTTAAGCTTGCAAGTCCATAAGTAGTTGCAAAAGCTAAAGGCGTTGAAATTGCAATTGAACCCATTGTGCCGATATAATCATCGGCAACCGTTGCAACTTTTTTATCATCGGGTGCATCTTGAACGTTGTTATATAAGCTCATTATGCTTGCACATAAAAATGCGCCTAAACCTGATTTATCGTTAACAAAGTTTGAAATTGATTCGGTTGGAACTAAAATTGAATTTTGAACAAGTGAACCCAGCTTCGTATCAGCCAAAGTGCCGTTAACAGCGTTAAATTTAATTAATGAATCACCGAGGTTGCCTTTGCCAAAGCCTTTCCAGTTTCCTTTAAACAGCTTTTTACCTATTGAATCAATTATATTAACAGGCCACCAAGTGCTGATGAAGTTACCTTGATCCATAGTAATTCCTTGGAATTCCGCAAAATCTTCTCCGCTTTTAATGGCTTTTAATTTTTCTAAAAGTCTTTGTTTATTTATTTTTCCTGAAGCATCTTTTAATTCGAAATTATCTGCAATTGCTTCTGTGAGTTCTGAGCAGAATTTTCTGTTATCTTTTATTTCGCTTAAATCTGTAATTTGTCTAAAGAAACTATCCGCTTTATCTTTGCCTACCAGCTTTTTAATTGAATTTAAAATTTTGTTATTGGTTCCATTTAAATTATTAAATATTTCTTGTGCTTTAGCTTCATCTTTTACTATGCTTTTTAAGACATCAAGGGCATCTTCAGGTTTGTTTAAAATAAGCTCTTTAAATGCTTGTAAATCTTTTTTACCTAATATATTGCCAAGCTCTTTACTAAAGGCAGCATTTTGTTCTTTACCCAATGCTGTTTTTATAATATCAACAGGGGTAAGTGAAAATATAGAAACAAAGCCTCTGCCATAGCCTCTTGTTAAATCGGCTTTTGGAGCTGCTTTTCTGTTTTTAAGAGTATCAAGTATATCGGCAATTGTTTTGGATTTCCCAAGTGTTTTAAGCGTTTTATCTTTTATACTTTTAAAAAAGTTGCCGGCACCTTTATAAATACTGCTGTTGGCAAGCATATCATCGACTTTTAAGCCTAAATCTGCCATTTTATTTACGGATTTATTGCCCAAATAAGCAAGACCCACAACAGTACCGAGCGTTAAACCCAGAGATGTTAAGAATTTCTTAGGGTCTTCAATATGAAAAACGTTTCTTAAAGTTGAAAAAATCCAGTTTTCTTTAACTGCTTCGTGTCCTTGTTGAGCAATTTCAAGGGTATCTTGTTTGATTTTCTCCTTATCTATGGCAGAAAATTCAGGCTGATTAGCTTGTTTTTCAAGAACTCTTTGTTGTTGGTTAATATTTGGATTATTTTGAAGCGAAACGTTGTTCATAATTTTTCCTAAATATAAATACTCCTATATTATTTTAAAACAAAATAAGAGGAGATATTGCCTAAAATGTAAACAATAATTAAGCAAGACGGTATTTTTTATCATACTCGTTTACTTTTGTAATAACTGTTTGAATAAAATTAATTAATCTCATATTTTTCTCCTGATATATTTTATACTCTCTATGTATCTATAAAGTATATATCAGGGAAAAAAATGCTTCCTTTTTAAAGATTGTTAATAATTTGCAATATTTCTTCGAAGCTGTAGTAATCTTTTAAGATATGAATTTGCATATTTTTGTTTATGTTTTTAATGTCATCAAGAGTTTTGCCGTCTAAAAATATTTCTTTATAACTTTCCCCGTTTTTTTGAAGCATAACAGAAGGCAGAATGAGGTGTTCAATATTTCTGTTTTTAATTGTATCTATAATATCCTGACCGACAATCAAACCTGCAACATTAATGTCCTCGCCAAAAAATTTGTTTTTGATTTCAAGAATTTCAAACTCAAGATTTTCTACATTAATTTCTTTTTTAAATTCACTAAATAATTTATAGGCGCTTTGTGCCGTTGCAATTGTTATTTTTGTCTTGGTTTTAATTCTTTTTTTTATTTTTTTTAGACACTTTTTAAAGCTGTCTTTCAAAAGTCTTATTGCGCCAACACCATCTTCAATTTGCAAAAAATTGCCGTAGTATTTTTTCTCGGGAACGTCAAGCCCTGCAATTAAAAAGAACTCATCTGAAACCATGGCAATTTGTTTTTTAATTGAAGTGTTAAAATCTTCTACTATTTTTATTGTTTCAAGGGCTGTTTTTTTGTCTACTCTTTTAAATTCTTCTTTTCGATATTTTGAAATGCCGACAGGAACAATTGCAATTGATTTAATGATTGATTTAACGCTTTTTAAATCATTAAGAGTTCTTTTTAATTCTTCACCGTCATTAATAGAAGGACATAGAACAATTTGGGCATGGATTTTTGTTTTAATTTTTTTAAATCTCTTTAATTGTTCCATGATTTTTTTAGCGTTTGGATTTCTTGTCATTTTAACCCTTAAATCAGGGTTTGTTGTGTGAATTGAAACAAAAAGAGGGGAGATGTGGTATTTTTCAATTCTTTCAAAATCATCTTCTTTTAAATTTGTTAAAGTAACGTAAGTTCCTTGAATGTATGATAATCTCCAATCATCATCTTTTACATATAAAGAGTCCCTTAAACCTTTTGGCTGTTGATCTACAAAACAAAAAATGCAATGATTGCAACATTTTTTAACTCCGTCAAAAACGGCAGAAGTAAAAACAATTCCTAAATCTTCATCAAAATCTTTTTCTATTTCATATTCTTCCAGCTCGCCGTTTTTATGCTCAACTAAAAGATTGATTTCTTCATCGTTAATTATGTAACTGTATTCGATTATATCGGTTGGTGTTTGATTGTTAATTGATAAAATTCTGTCGCCTGATTTTATTTCTAATTCATCGGCGATTGAATTTTTTATTACATTTTCAACAATCATATTGATTTTTTTGTTCATAAAAGTTCAACAAGCTCTTTTGCTTCTTTTAGGGTAATTGTTACGGTCTTTTTTTGTAAATCATTTAATGAAATATACTCGTTATTTAAGCCTTTTTCTAATTTTATTATATATAATTCCAGAGAGTTTTTTAAATTTTCTTTAAATTCTATTAATTCGTTTACACTTAAAACATCGCTGCAATAAAGCATTATTTTGGCTTCATTTAGTGTGTGGTAAGGATTTTGGGGTATATGTGAAATTAAAAGCTCGTTTAGATGTTTTTTCCCTTCTGGAGTTATAGAATAAATTTTAGATAACATTCCGCCATCTGACATTTTTTCTATACAAGTTACACAGCCTAAATTTTCAAGTCTTTTTAGAGCCGGATTAATTGTTCCTGTGCTTGATTTAATATAGGCAAAGAAAATTTCTTCTAAAATTTTTGATACGCGGTATATTGTGGCATCGTATTTGTTTAAAATATATAATATTGCAATTTCAATCATACCTTTATATTATCATAATTTTTAATAAAAAATTTAATAAAAATATATATTTACTTTTATATCCGTAATTTTAAGATAAGATTATAAAGGTTTCTATAAGGAAAGATAAATGGAATTAACATTGGAAAAAGATATTAAAGATATAGTTAAAAATACAAATTTAAGGCATATTGCAATAATCATGGATGGCAACAGACGCTGGGCAAAAGAACATCTTCTTCCATCTATGATGGGACATAAAAAAGGGGTTGACGCCCTGAAAAAAGTCACAAGAGCTTGTGATGATTTTGGAATTAAATATTTAACTTTGTACGCTTTTTCTACTGAAAATTGGAACAGAAAAAAAGAAGAAGTTGATTTTTTAATGGATTTATTGGCTACAACTTTAAAAAATGAATTAAAAGAATTAAATGAAAATAATGTAAAGATGAATTTCATCGGAAATTTAAAAGCTTTAAATCAAAATTTACAAAATATTTTATCTAATTCGGTTGAAACAACTAAAAATAATACAGGGGTTGTGTTAACGGTTGCAATTAATTATGGTGCAAGAGATGAAATTGTCCATGCGATTAAAAAGATGATGGATGATAACCTAAAATCTCAAGATATTAATGAAGAAGTTGTTTCAAAATATCTGTATACAAGTGATATTCCTGATCCTGATTTGTTAATAAGAACATCAGGCGAAAAAAGAATAAGTAATTATTTGCTGTGGCAGATAGCATACAGTGAAATATATATTACCAATGCTTATTGGCCTGAATTTGATAAAGAAAAACTAGCTCTTGCAATAGAAGAATTTAATAACAGACAAAGAAGATGGGGAAAATAATGTATCAGATTACTCTTGCAACGTCGAATAAACATAAGGTTGATGAGATAAATTTAATTGCAAAAGATTATGATGTTGAATTTGTTTTGCCTGTTGGCGAATTTGATCCTGTTGAAGATAGTGATAATTTTATCGGTAATGCATATTGTAAAGCAAAATGTGCAAGCTTAAATGCTTCTACAGATTATGTTTTAGCAGATGACTCCGGTTTGTGTGTTCAGGCTTTAAAAGGAGCTCCGGGGATATATAGTGCAAGATATGCTAAAAGTGCGGATGAAAGAATTAAAAAATTACTTTTCAATATGAAAGATAAAAAAGATAGAAATGCCGAGTTTGTCTGCGCAATGGTAGTTGTAAATAAAAAAGGAGAAATTTTATTTAAAACCGAACAAACCTGTGAGGGTTCAATTATGTATGAGCCAAAAGGAAAGGGCGGTTTTGGTTATGATCCTATATTTTTTGTTAAATCCGAAAATAAAGGCATGGCTGAATTAACGGATTTGGAAAAATCCAAGATTTCTCATAGAGCTAAGGCTCTAAATTGTGTATTAAATTGGTTGAAAGAAAATAAATAAAGATGGAATTAAATCCTATATTAATATCCGTAATAATATTGTGTGTTTTATGTGTGCTTAAAATTAATGTTTTGTTTTCATTGATGATAAGTGCTATTGTGGCGGGTTTGCTTGCTAAAATGCCTATTGATAGAATTATGGATTTATTTATTTCAGGCATGGGGCAAAATTCAGAAACGGCATTGAGCTATATTTTATTGGGTACATTGGCTGCTGCAATGACTCATACGGGTTTAGCGCAAATTTTATCTGTTCGAATTGCAAGGTTTATCAAGGATAATAAATATCTTTTAATTGCTATATTGGTGTTAATTTCGATAATGTCGCAAAATTTAATCCCCGTTCATATTGCTTTTATTCCGATACTAATTCCGCCATTGCTGCCTTTGATGAATAAGCTAAAATTAGACAGAAGAGCTATAGCATGCGCTTTGGCATTTGGTTTAAAAGCTCCTTATATTGCAATTCCTGCGGGTTTTGGTTTGATATTTCAAGGGTTGATTGCAGATAACATGACTCAAAACGGTATGCCGATTTTAAAAACTCAAGTTTGGCACTATAGTTGGATTTTGGGTTTAGCTATGTTTATTGCATTGTTAATTGCGGTTTTTGTAACTTATCGAAAACCAAGAGAATATAAGGATTTAAGCTCTAATATAGATTTGAATCAGGATGTTAAACTTCATAAAAAGCATTATATAACTCTTTTAGGCGCAGTTGTAACTTTGATTGTGCAGCTTGTAAGCGGTTCTTTGCCTTTAGGTGCTTTAATCGGGTTGGGGGTAATATTTGGATTTAGAGCTGTTTCACATAAAAAAATGGATTTTTTGATGAACGAGGGTGTTGGCCTGATGGGCTATATTGCCTTTGTAATGCTTGTTTGTGCCGGTTATGCTCTTGTTCTAAAAGAAACAGGCGGAATAGATTTGCTTCTAAACAGCGTTTTACCTTATATTGAACATTCTAAGCTTTTGGCTTCATTGTCCATGCTTATAATCGGGCTTGTGATTACAATCGGAATAGGCTCATCATTCGGCACTATACCGATATTAGCGGTTTTATTTATTCCGTTGTGTTCAAAGCTGGGATTTTCAACTCCTGCAACGGTTGTTTTGTTTTGTGCGGCGGCGGCGCTGGGTGATGCGGGCTCCCCTGCTTCAGATACAACTTTAGGACCAAGCGCAGGTTTAAATGCCGATAATCAGCATAATCATATAAAAGATACCTGTATTCCTACTTTTATACACTACAATACGGCGCTAATAATAGCAGCCCTAATTGCAGTTTATTTTTTATAATTTATTAAGCAGCAAAGCTTCTTTGAATTGAACTTTGTAAGTTTTGTTTTACGCTTTGTTCTTCGGATTCAATCATTTGTAATTGTGTTTGAAATCTTTGAAGCTGCATATCAAGAGCTTTTTCTGCCTGATATAAGCGTTCTTTTTTCTTTTCCAAGGCTTTCATTTCAGGGCTTTCAGGGTCCATATCAGTACCTAAGCCCACTAATTCATTAATTTGAGAGGATAAGTCAAGCTTAGTTGATGAGACCAGTTGGATTTTGTATTCCAAGTCTGCCCTATAGCTGTTAATTTCCGCTAATCTCATTTGCGAGAGTAGAATTGACATAGTCTTATCTCATTTCGTTGAATTTGTTACCCCTTAGAAAAACGTGCTCATTGTTTTGAGCAATCAATTTTTCCATTTGGCTTAATTGATGCATTTGATATTTTAGTTTGTATTTAATCATTTTCCTTTTTTTGTTTATGGAAAGTGCATCTTTTAAACCTGCAACAATTTCTTTTTGCAAAATTTTAATAGGATTGTTTCTTCTTAAATAATTTTTTGAATAATTTAAGAAAACCATTAGCCTTTTAAGATTTGCCATAATTGATTGTTGCAATTTAGGGTTTCTCCTTTTTTATGTTCTTATTAAGAAGGAACCTTATCTTAATAAAAACAATAACGAAATAAAAATTGACTTTATGTAAATAAATATTACACTATATATTCACGTCAGTTTAAGCCATAAACTTTAGTAAAAGATACAAATCTTTACATCTATTCTAACATAAAAATAATATTATCCTATGTAATAATTTAACTTTTATATATTTTTTTGTTATAATTTTTACAAATATTACATTTTTTAGGATTTTAAATGAAAAATAAACTGATTCTTTTTTGGATTATCATGGCTATCACAATAGCTGCTATTTTTGTTATTTATAAAAAACCTACAAGCTTGGGTTTGGATTTGGTTGGCGGGTCAAGATTAATGCTTGAAGCGCAAACGTCTGAATCTGTTCCAAAGATTACCCCTGAAATCATGGATAGTTTGCAATATGCAATTGAAAACAGGGTAAATGCAATGGGTGTTGGTGAAACCATTGTTCAAAGAGTCGGTTTAAAAAGATTATTGGTTGAAATTCCTAACATTACAGATACAGCAAAAGCAAAAGAATTTATTGGTCAAACTGCGCAATTGGAATTTAAGCGTCCAATAGTTGGTCCAAACGGCGAAATATCTTGGGAATCAACAGGTTTAACGGGTAAAGATTTGAAAAAATCTTTAGTCGGTTCTACTCCTGCAACAGGCGAGTGGATGGTTGAATTAGAGTTTAATGCGCAAGGTGCTCAAAAATTTTCTGATTTAACAAAAGAATTGACAGGAAAGCAAATGGCAATTTTCTTTAATGGAAAATTGCAATCTGCTCCAAGAGTTAACGAACAAATCACCGGCGGCAGAGCTCAAATCACAGGCGGCGAAGGCGGTTTTGAATATACCGAAGCAAAAGAAATGGTTGATTTATTAAATGCAGGTGCGCTCCCTGTTGGTGCTGAAGTTATTCAAGAAGAATCTGTCGGACCAACATTGGGACTTGACAGTATAAATAAATCAAAAGTAGCGGGTATAGTGGGCGTTAGCGCTGTTATGCTGTTTATGATTTTATACTATAGAGTTTTGGGTTTGATTTCATGTTTTGCATTATTAATATATTGCATTTTGAACTTTGCTATATTTAAGATTATTCCTGTAACATTAACTTTGACAGGTATTGCAGGTTTTATTCTTTCAATCGGTATGGCAATTGACGCTAACATTTTGATATTTGAAAGAACAAAAGAAGAATTAAAAATGGGCAGAAGTCTTTATACGGCTATTAATTCAGGTTTTGACAGAGCATTTACAAGTATTTTTGATTCAAATGTTTCAACAATTATGACTTGCTTAATATTGTATTATTTTGGTGCTTCTATGGTAAAAGGTTTTGCATTGACATTGATTATCGGTGTTTGCTTATCTATGTTCAGCGCAATTACCGTTACAAAGAATTTCATGCATTTGATATTCGGTTCAAGCGAAATGAAGTACCCGCAATTGTTCGGTTTGAAAAAAGAAGATATTGAAAATACATTTGTTGCACAGGAAACAAAACGCGAAAAAGCAAAATTTGGCGTTTTAGATTAATTATTGAAACATTCGGGAGATATATAAATGGCAAATACAGAAAAAAAGAAATTAAAATTAGATATAGTAAAATATAAATTTGCGTGGCTCGGTTTTAGTGCATTATTACTAATACCGTGTATTATAGCGGTTTTGTTTTTAATGATTACTCAACCAAACCATGCGCCTTTAAAATTAGGTATAGATTTTACGGGCGGTACGATTTTACAATACAGTATTGATAAAAAAATATCTACCGATGATATTGCAAAAATGAGAACAGATTTAACAAATGTCGGCTTAAAAAGTCCTGTTATTCAAACAACTACGCAAATGTCATCTGATGATAATACTGAAGCAAAAAATCTTGTTTCTATAAGAACTACCTTTTTGGGTGATAAAAAAGGACAAGAAATCGTAGATAAAGCAACAGGTTTGCTGACTTCTGAATTTAGCGGTGCCCAATTAGTCCAAGTAAATTCTGTTGGACCGACTTTAGGCTCTGAACTTCTTAAAAATACAATGATAGCTCTTTTATTAGCTTTTGTTGCAATGGTTGTATATATATCATTTAGGTTTCATACCGAATACGGCTGGATTGCTTTACTTGCTTTAATTCATGACGCTCTTATTGTTGTTGGTGTTTTTGCAATAAAAGGTATTTTCTTTGATACAACAATAGATAGCTTATTTATAACGGCTATTTTGACTGTAATCGGTTATTCAATTAACGATACAATTGTTGTATTTGACAGAATAAGAGAAAATATGAGATTTTTAGCCAAGAAAAAATCTACAAATGAGATTATTGATATTTCAATTAATCAAACTTTGGCAAGAAGCGTAAATACTTCCGCTACAACTTTATTTACACTGTTTGCTTTATATTTCTTCGGCGGTTCAACAATTAAAGATTTTGTATTAGCGATAATTATTGGTGTTGCAATTGGTACTTATTCATCAATATTTGTTGCAGGTACTACTTTGGCAATAGTTAAAGAATATATGAACAAAAAACAACATGCATAAAAATAATACTAAAAATCATATTTCACTGGCTCATTTTGTTGTTCAAAAAAGAGAGGCGCTGGGGCTTTCAGTTGAAGATTTAGCCGATAAATCCGGATTATCCGTTAATGAGATTAATTCAATTGAACAAGGCATGGATTTATTTTTGGCAACAACCGTAAGACAAAAGCTTGCCAAGGGTTTAAAGATAGATAATAAAGAAATAAAAAAACATGAAAAGAAAACTGATTTTTCTATAGCAACTAAAGCCCAAAATGATGAAATCAGAGAACAAATACTTTTGAATTCTACAAATCCTAATTTTACAATAACTTGTCCTTTATGCGGCGAAAAGTTGATTACGCGAATTGCAAAATTATATGACCTTGAAGATAACCTTGTATTAAGACCAAAGGCAAGATGTTCAAAATGCCCCTTTCAATTGGTTGATTAAGGTTATATTTGTGCAACAACCCTGTTTCTTCCTGTTTCTTTTGCTTTATAAAGGCATTTATCTGAATATTCTATGATTTCTTGAGGTGTATTACCGTTTTCTCCAACCGTAGCAACTCCTACGCTTATTGTTACGTTTACCTTTTCTCCGTTAGCAAGTGTAAATTTGTTGTTTCTTACGGCTTGGCAGATTTTGTTGGCTGTAATTTCGGCGTCTTTTTTGTTGGTGTTTGTTAAAATTATTGTCATTTCTTCGCCGCCATATCTGCACACAACATCAGAGGTTCTTGAATTTTTCTTTAATATTGCTGCAACTTGCTTTAATACGCAATCGCCTGATTGGTGTCCGTATGTGTCGTTGAATTTTTTAAAGAAATCAATATCCATAATGATAATAGAAAAAACTTGACCATATCTGTTATAGTTATTGATATTTATTATCATTTGTTCTTGGAAGTATCTGTGGTTATATATTTGAGTTAGACCATCTGTTACTGCTAATTTATAGGTTTGTTCATAATCTTTTGATTTTAACAGATATTTTTCGCAGTATATTAAAATAAAAGTTGTAATAGTTGTAATAAACGGGAAGATAATTGTTACCCATATATTGAATGTCTGCATTAAAATTAGGGTAAATATGCTATATAAAATTAATGTTGAAAATAAGAAAAAGAATGTTTTAGCTACATTTTCTGTTTTTAAAACTAAATAGCCTACAACAAGACATAAAATTATTGAAATTAAAAAGTCGACTTCAAGAGAGGATTTTTTAATAAAATTATTATCAAGAATGTTATTAAAAAATGTGGCGTGTAGTTCAACACCTGACATATTAGATTCAACAGGCACGCTTTTTATGTCAGAAAGACTGGTGGCTGTTGTTCCTACATAGATAATTTTATTTTTAAAATTCTCGTTAATAAAAGCAAGATTGTTTTCTTTTTGTGCTTTAATTACTTCCCATAATGGAATATGGGTATAGGTATTGCTTTTGCCATACCAGTTTAATATTGTTCTTTGTGTTGTATCAAGAGGGATTGAGTGTTTTTTGTCAAGAATAATATTGTTATTTACGATTGATAAACTATCCGCGTTAAGATATTTCATTGCCGCCAAAAGGGATAAATTAGGATAATATTCGTTTTTGTATTTGAAAATTGGAGTTGCATTTCTTATAATCCCGTCTTTATCTCTTGTAACATTTATAATTCCAATGTTCTTAGCTGCGTCCATTAACTCGGGCATTGCAGTTCTTGCGTTTATAAATGTTATATAGGGATTATCTTCAAGATAGCCATCTTTTATTTTTAGTTTAAATTTATCATTAATTTCCGGCGATTTTCTAATTTCATCGCTGTAATTGTCAAAATTCATTGATAAAAACACATTGTCATTTTTTTCAACTGTTTCAACAAGTGCTTTATCTGATTCTATGTCGTTTAAATTGGCTTTAACAAAAAGCAGATCCATGATAATACTTTTTGGCTGTGCTTTTTCAATAAATTCAATCGTATCTGACCAAATTTTTCTTGATATCGGCCATGAGCCGTATTTATCCATTATATATTCATAGGTTGCATCGTCTACAGAAAGGATAACAATATCTTTGTTGGGTTTTTTGTATTTTGATAAAATAGTTTGCCTTAAATCAAACGAGCCTTGTTCTATTTTTGTAATAAAATCTTGAAATGCTGAAAAATGTCCAAGCCAAACTAAAATAGTAAAAAGTGCAAAAATTATAAATGTGTATAACACATAAGTGAGCTTTTTTTTATTGTTTTCTTCCATACTACTTCCTGATTAATTTGTTATAGTGATTAGCAAAGTTTAATTCATCAATAATTTGATAAACGGGGTTTTGATTGTTAAAATGTATTTTTATACCCAGACTAAATATTGTTTCAAGCAGGTTGTCCTTGTTTGAAACATCGTCATTTGTCATGGAGATAAATCTTAATAAATACTTTTCATTTTGGTTGTAATTCATATATAGATTGTCTTATATACGAAATTTAATTAAATCAACCGTAAGAATAGTTTAATTTGAAAAATCGTAGTATAAACAATGTATTTTTACAGGTCAGAAATAACAATCGTTAAATCTTTTCCGGTTCGATTTATTCCGATAGGGTCATATATTGTGTGTTTGTCCTTAATTTCAGGAATTGTCTTTTTCAGGTCAGAAATGGTTTCGCCTGCAATATCAAGATTGTGGATAGCTATATAATTTTTTGCAACAGAATTTGCTTCTTTCATTTTTACTTGCATTCCTTTTGCTTCAAGCTCTTGTTTTAATTGATTAGCAGTATCTGTTTTGGAATTTGCATATAATATACCAACTGATATATCTTTGGGGTCAATTTCTGTTTTATTTCTGTACACCATTTTGTTTATTAAATCTTGAGTTTTTACGGGGTCAACTATCCAGTAGCTTATTACGCCTTTGGTTGATGGTGCTCCGGGTATCGTTGCAATTTGAATTGTTGAAGTGTCAACATTTTTTGCCATTCCAAGATATTTTGCTAAGTCGTATCCTGATAAATCGGTTTGTATATATTGAGGCATGATTTTTAGTAACTCAGGAAGCTTTACAATAACCGTAGGGTCTTTAAGTCTTGCTATAAGCGCGTTAAAGAACCATTGCTGACGGCGAATTCTGCCGATATCTCCAAAAGAATCGTGTCTAAATCTTAAGTATCCTTCTGTTTGTTTGCCTGTTAAAATATGTTCACCTTGCTTAAGATTGATATGAAGGTTTGCGCTGTAATCGTCATATTTCATGTTTTTTTCGATGTATATAGGCAATCCGCCTAAGGTGTCTATCATTTTTATTACGCCTGCATTTGAAATAGCAAGGTAGTTGTTAATTTTTACTCCAAAAGCTTCTTCAACTGTTTTAACGGCAAGTTTTGCCCCGCCAAAAGCAAAGGCGTGGTTGATTTTATCTGCTTTGTTTTTGCCTGGGATATACACTTTTGAATCTCTTGGGATAGAAATTACGTTTATATTTTTGCCATAAGGTGCAATACTTATTAAGAGCATTGTATCTGAGCGATTTCCTTTAAACGGATTAGATTCGTTAGATGCAACATCTATACCCATTAATAAAATATTTTGTCTTCTTGGTGAAAAATTAAAATTTAAATCCAGCGGAGTGATTGCATTTTGATTGTTTTGCGCTGTAAAATTGTTGTTAATTTGCCAGTTTACATAGGCAAAAATGCTGACTACGGCTATCATAATCAAAATAAATATTTTACTAAAATTGTTGTTTTTCTTCGGACGTCTTCTTCTTTTATATTGTGGTTTAATTGGAATTCTATAAATTTGTGTTCTTTCTTCGAGGCTACTGTTCATATTATTACCATTGTCATATTTATATACGTTATTATACTATATCAAAAATAAAATAAAAATATATAATTTTAAACTATACACAAATAATACATTTTAGTGTATGATTCTATTATACATCATACAGAGGATATTTGTGACAAGTTTTTTTTACAGTAATATAAAACGTGTAGTAAAATTTTTTGTTGCGTTTTTTTTAATTTTTTCATTTGCGCTTCAAAATTCTATGGCAGCTGAGAATGAAAATATAAAAGATTTAAAAGAAAAAGCAATTGCTCTTTATACAACTCAAAATTATAAAGAAGCTTTTAAAATACTAGATGACCTTCCGATAAACGAAAAGGATGAGGAAGTTTTTTTGTTGTTATCCAACATTGCACTTGAAGAAAATCAAGAAAATGTTGCAATACAAAATTTAAACAAGGCATTGGATAAAAATTCAAATTATTATAAGGCATATTATAACTTAGGCTGTATTTTTGCTGCTAAAAAATCATATTTGATGGCTGTAAATAATTTTGAGCTTGCTATTAAAAATAACAGAGCTTTTGCAAGCGCATATTATAATTTAGCTTGTTGTCAAATTCAGCTCAAAAATTACAACCAAGCAAAAAAGAATCTGATTAAAGCAATTGAATTAGAGCCTTTAAATAAAGATTATTATTATAATTTAGCTTTGTGTTATAAAAAGCTCGGTAAAACAAAGCAAGCTCAAAAAATTGTAGAAGGTTATAATAAATTAGGTTGATTTAAAGCTCGATAATTCAATTATTTTTTCAAAGTCGGGATATTTTTTTTCAAGATTTTTGAATGTGTCAATGTCAAGAATTTTAGAGTTATCCATATAGATTATTTTGTTGCAGTGCTTTAAGATTTGTAATCTGTGTGCTATGGAAATTATTGTTTTTTTGCCTTTTAGTTCAAATAATATCTCGTTAATTTTTTCTTCAGACAAAACATCAACTGCGCTTGTTGCTTCATCCAGTATTATAATTTCCTTTTCTTCACTTAATGTTAAAGCTAAAGCAAGGCGTTGTTTTTGTCCGTTTGATAGTTCAAATATTGATTTATCCATGAGGTTTTCTATTTGAAGCGTTTTAAAAAGCATAGGTAAATAAGGTTTATTTTTAAAATTATCTTTTACTTTGGTAAATATAAGGTTATAATTTTGGCTTAAAATAGATATGTTGTTTTTCCATTTTTTTAGGTCATTTTCATCAAGACAATTGTTATCCACAATAAATTTGCCTTTTTGCAGTTTGATTAATCCTGATAATATTAAAATTAATGTTGTTTTATATGAACCGCTTTTTCCTATAATTCCGGTAAAATCACCTTTGTTTATTTTTAAATTTATATTTTTAAATGTTTCATTTGAATTTGGATAAGAAAAAGCGCCGTCAATTATTTCAATTGAACCATTGAACGGTAATTTTTCTTTTGTGTTTTGAAATTGGATTTGTTTAAATTTTTTATCATATTCCAGAAAATTATTTGCAAAAACTTCGTTTGTATTAATTAGATATAAAGAGCTTTGTACTCTATTTATACAAGGGGTTAATCTTAAAATAATTACGCAAATTGCACAAAGAGAGCTTAATATAAGCTGGTTGTTGAAGTTGTTTGTGTAAAATAAAAAAACCAAAATTAGCCCGAAAGTCAGCATTGTGGCTATTTCATTAAAGTAGATGTGAAATATGCTGCTAAAATGTTTTTTGATGGATAATTTTGAAAATTGTTCATTAATGTTTGAAATTGTTTTTGAAAAATAATCTTCTTTGTTATTTAATTTTATTTCTTCAATGGAATGTACAACAGGTAATAAGGTGGCATTTGCGGTATCGTGAAATTTTAAGAATTTATTGCTTAGTTTTTTTGATTCGGATTTGAAAAATTTATATTCCATAAAGCCTAGAAATCCTAAGAACATTCCCGCTATTAAGGCGCATTGGGTAAATTTTATAAATAGTGTTGTAATTA
The DNA here is from genome assembly GCA_944326675.1 of Candidatus Gastranaerophilales bacterium. Classification (GTDB taxonomy): domain Bacteria; phylum Cyanobacteriota; class Vampirovibrionia; order Gastranaerophilales; family Gastranaerophilaceae; genus RUG14156. Next base: position 2,706 of record CALVET010000068.1, on the reverse strand, counting down.
GTATTATTACAACGGCAATATTTGTAATTAAAACAATATATCTTTGGCAATATTCCCAAACGGTTATATTTATTTTTGATAAGATGTTTAATTTTTCGCTTTCAGGAATGGATTTTAATGTTAAATAATCTTGATAGATTAAATTGTTAATGGTTTTTTTAATCATAGATTGAGATAAATCATTTAACACTGCACTATAAAACACTGTATTAAAAAACATATAAATGTTTTTTATGATATATACGCTTGCTATTGTTAAACCCAAAATTAGGCTTATTTTAGAAAAATCGTATATATTGAAGTTGTTTTTAAAAAAATCTATGATGTATTTTGAGTAGGTGTTTGTGTTTGGATTTGTTAAAAATAAAACAAACTGATAAATTAATATTAAACCTAAAAGCTCAAATAATCCTGCAATAAATGAAGTTATAAAAAGTATATAAAAATTGAAACGCTTATTTCTGTAAAATCTGTTTATAATCTCTTGGAAAACTTGTATTTTCAAAATAATTTCCTTGAAAAATGTTTTATATTTAATTATACTCTTAATTATGCAAAGTCTGTCAAGTAAAGAAAATTTTTTTATCGGAGTCGCTCTGTCAAATTCATCAAACTATGACAGTTCGATTTGTGTCTTAGACAGAAATGCTTCAATTGTTTTGATGGATAAATTTTATTTTGCAAGCGATATCGATTATTTTTTTGAAAATACTCCGTATTTAAAAAATTCTATTGTATGCGCAAGTGTTCCTTATGATAACAGGCTCTTAGACGGAAAATGGCGTATACATTCAAAAAATTATAAAATGCTTGGGGATTATTTTAAAGTAAATCGAGATAATTGGACTAATCGAATATCAAAAAGGTGTGTAGATACTTTTAAAAAAATACAAGAAAAAGAAATAAAAATCATAAGATGCGACATTAATCAATTAAGACAATCATACGGGTTATGCGCCCATTATTTAGCAAGAACCAGTCTTGATTGTAAAAATTTGCAGCTATCATTAAAAATAAAATACGGATTTTCTCAAATGCCCGATAACATGCTTCCTGCATCTAATTTAGAAGCAATATTGTGTGCAATGTTTGCTATGGATTACGTTAATAATGTAAAAGTAAGAAAAATATTTGAAATTAATTCTATCCCTGTTTATTCAAGGGAAATTTTTTCTTAAATCTTACCTGTTAATTGATCAACTTTCGATTTATAAAAATCCATATTGATATTTAAATGTTGTCCTATTGAAAGTAAATTTAACAATAGTTTTCTTTCATCTTGAGCTTTGTTGTTGTTTTTGATTTTGCTTGTTAAATCTTCAAAATGCTTACAAAACATATCATAGAATATGTTTTGAGAGTTTGAAATTTCAACCTCGATTTTAAGTTTTTCCAATAATTCAAAGAAATGCAATAATTCTTGCGAATTTTTGATGGTTGTTTCGTCTTTTAGTTTGTGAATTAATATTCTCAACTTGTTTGAAAGAATTTCATTTGCTTTTGAATTGTTTAATTTTATGGAAAATTTATCACATAGTTGTTTAATATTCATCAACTTTTGTGTTTTTTCTTCATCTTCGTAATCTGTTAATTCAGATAACTCTTTATCAAGATTTCCTAAAAGAGTATATTTAGCGCAAACTCTAAAGCCTTCAGGTATGTCCATACCTAAATCATTTAAGTAACTGATTGGTGTTAAAAGACTGTCGTAAAGGTCTTTATATGTTTGAGTTGCTTTTTCCAAGTTTAGCGTAATTAAATTTTCAAGAATGGTTTTTCTTCTGTCCATTGGAATATCTTTTAGTGAATAAAATCTTGAACCGTAATATAATTCAATGGCTTGCAGAGTTGAAACCGTCGTGTCTTTTTCAAATACTTTTGTTATTTCTTTTCTTTCTGTGTTGAAATCATCAAGACAGGTGAAGTCTTTAATTGCGCAATAGAATTCAAAGTTTTGAGTTTGAATCATCGTAAAGGTTAATTCTCTTTTTTCTAAAGTGATATCTGATGTGATTTCAATTTTTCCGAAAGAAAGAATGTTATTTAAGCTCCTATAGCTTTTATGGTTTGTTTTTTTGATTTTGTAGCAGTATAGCTGCTGAGTTTTTTTGTCGTCTTTTGTATTTTCTTCATCTGCTTTAAATGAAGTTTCAATTGCGTATTGTGCTGCTATTTTTTCTATTCCTATTGAGCTTGTTTTAACCCAGCGGTTGTATATGTCTTTTCCGTTTCCGAATTCTATGATATTACTTTTTGCTTTCTGTAAAATAGAAAGGAAAGTTTTTTCAAAATTTGTTTTACTGAATTCGCTTGCTAATTCCATTGCTCTTAGGGCGTATTTCATAATTTGAGTTGTTTCAATTCCTGAAATATCGGCAAAAAACCAGCCGCAGCTTGTGTACATCAATTGTGCAAAGCGTTGTATTTCCATTAATTTTATTGCTTTGACTTTTTCTTGATAGCTTAGTTGTTTTTTTGCATTTTCTTCAAAAAATTTATTTATGTTTTCTTCTGATCTGTCCAAGATTACATCTATATAGTTGTTTCTGGCTTCCCAAAAATCTTTGTAGTATTTTGTGCCTTGTATAGAGCAGAGTTTTATTAATTCATCTCTTAAATAGTCAAATGCTTGTCTTAGGGGCTTTCTCCATTTTTGATTCCAATGAGGCTGAGCACCTGTTGAACATCCGCAATCATCCATCCATC
>CALVET010000067.1 GCA_944326675.1 Candidatus Gastranaerophilales bacterium | reverse complement strand
GCCATAATGCAACATTTTATTAGACTTTATTAATTATATTGGCTAAATAATAGGGGTCAAGATTTCGGCTTAATAAAATTTTACAAAAGACTTGAAATTTTTAAAAAATCGTGTAAAATACGTAGGCGCAAAGATTTAAATCATATTTTTGTATTAGTATTTTATATTTAAAAAAATAAAAGTACTATTTGTTGTTTCTGATTGAAAATTGACAACCGCAATATTGTTGAAAATACATGTTGTTTTCTTTTGCTATTTGTCTTGAAATTTTAAACCCGTCCTGTTTTTTAAAATTGTATTCTAAAAATTTTACCCTTGTTTGACTTTCTACAATTTTTCCTTGCTCTAATATTGTATTAAAATCCTTATGAGGGGAGACGCTTAAAGTAGTTGTGAAATATTTGATATTATTTTTTAGCGCAAATTCTGCTGTTTTTTTTAATCTTAAATTAAAGCAAATTGCGCAGCGCTTTCCTTTTTCGGGTTCTTGTTCAAAACCTTTAATGCTATTGTAAAATAATTTTATATCATATTTTTCTTCAAAAAAATCAATATTATTTTTTTGACAATATAAACTAAGTTCGTTTTTTCTTATTTCGTATTCTTTAAATGGAAAAATATTTGGATTATAAAAAAATACTACAGGCTCGAAGTTGTCCGAAATCAGTTTTTTAATCGGATATGAAGCACAAGGTGCACAACAAGCATGTAGTATTATCTTTTCCATTACTTCAAATTATTACCTTTTATCGTTTAAAGCTCTTTTTTGAGCTAGTTTAATTTTTTGAACTAAATCTTCGTATGGAATTGCGCCCATGTATTGTATTCCTTCAATTTCTATAACGGGAGTTCCGTTTATACCTTTGTCAGCTGTTTCGTTGATATCTTTTTCCAGTTGAGCATAAGTCTCAGGGCTGTTTGCATCATAGTGAAGCTGATTAAAATCTAAATTCAAATGTGCTTTTTTAAATTCTTCAACAATTTCATCCGGAGTAGAGGGTTTGTTGTAGAAAAATACGTTTGCTGCACCCCAGTAGTTGCCTTGTTTTTTGGCTGCAATTGCATATCTTGCATATAAGCATGAGTTTTCATGACCGCCCAAAGTAGAGCCTATTCTATGGTTGCAAGATGTATCAAGAGGAAAGTTGACATCTTGAACAAGAACATTTTCACCCCTTGCGGCTTTATGAATCATTATATTCAAGATTTTGCAGAATGGGCAGTTAAAATCGCTATATATGTTAATTTTAACAAGTGCATCTTCTTTACCTAAAATATTTCCTTTAATTGCGTATTTGTTTGTTTTGGCTTCATAAAATTCTTTTAATTCTTTTTCTTTTTTTAGTTTTGGTGAAAATATTAATGAATCATTTAAATATACAAGAGTTGTAATAACTGTAATCATCACGACAACAAAAAGAATAAAATATTTTTTTGCGCCTTTAATAAAATCTTTAATTGTGGTTTTAATGTCATGGTAAAACAGACCTTTTGTGTTTGCAGTGAGTGCAATAAACAGGTTGATAAAATATACGCAAAAGCATAATACACATATTTTATCAATTTTAAAAATTGAAATACCTGCTAAAACCATTGACAAACAAAAAGATATTAAACCTATTGTTGCAATGTAGCTTCTCGGGTTTTCAAAAACGTCAAAAATTGTATTTTTAAATTTCTCTTGAATTTTATCAACAAACAATAAAAAGATAAACAATAAATATAGAATAATGCCCCATAGCGCATTAGGTACGCCAAAAGTTATAGCATAAGAGGTTTGTGCTACACCGTCACAGTCAATCAGGTTTGATATTGAACAAAAACTTTGAGCAAAATTAGTTAAAAAATTTGTTTTGTAAAAAATATAACTCAATTCTGCACTTAAAGCTAAACCTATAAAGCATAATAACAATATAATCCAAAATCTCGTTTTGCTAAGTTTTTCGGTTGCTATTTCGTTTTCGATACTCATTGTTAACTCCCATATTCGACAGTATAATAAACAGTTTAAGCCACATGTCTTAATACTTTATTATACAGTTTATCCGTTAGTTTAATAATAGACAAAAGTATAATAAAAATAAAGCATAAAAAAAAGATGTGATTTCTCACATCTTTTTATGAATTTAATTTTTTGAGTTTTTCATATAATTCCTTAGCTTCAGGGGTTAAATTATCAGGAACTTTTATTTTAATTCTTGCTTCCAAGTCTCCTTTTGTTCCGTCTTTTTTGGTTAAACCCATGCCTTTTAATCTCAATTTTTTACCTGAAGATGTCAAGGGTGGAATTTTTATTTTATATTTGCCGGATGGTGCTAATACTTGAGCTTCACAGCCCAAAACCGCTTCATAAGGTAAAATTTCGACATCTTTAATTAAATTTTCGCCATCTATTTCATAATTTTTATCTTCAATTTTAACTATGAGATATACATCGCCTTTTGCGCCATAGTTGCCAACTTTACCTTCGCCTTTAAGTCTTATTTTTTGACCTTGTTTAACAAACTTAGGTACTTTGAAAGTTAAATTTTTTGTTATTTTTTCTATACCTGTTGATGAACAGTTTGAGCAAAAGCCTTGTTTTGACCCGTGGCAAACTTGACATGGTTGGTATGATGTTATAGTAATTGATTTTTTAGGACAATTGATTAAATCATCAACGCTTAAAACAACATTTTGAACTATATCAAGATTTTCTTCTTTTTTAGGTTCGGAAGCTCTATTTTGTCTTGAAGACCTTGTGTTTTGGAATTGTGAAAAATCACCAAAATTAGAAAATCCGCCGCCAAAATTAGAAGATGAATATGTTCTTGTTTGCCCTTGTTGTTGGCTTAGAATGTCGCCGAAAATTGCAGAAAAGAAATCAGAAAATCCTCCTGCTTGTGAACTGCCTTGTCCAAAGTTTGAAAAATTAAAGCCTTCAAATCCCGGAGGCGGTGTGAAATCCGCACCTTGTTGCCAAGCAGAACCCAATTGGTCATATCTTTTTCTTTTGTCATCATCGCCCAAAACTTCGTAAGCTTCGTTTATATCTTTAAATTTGGCTTGTGCATCAGGTGCTTTGTTGACATCAGGGTGGTATTTCCTTGCCAATTTTCTGTATGCTGATTTAATTTCTTGTTTGGATGCATTTCTTTGAACACCCAATATTTCGTAATAATCTTTGTATTTCATAATACTATTATCTTATATCTAAAAATTAAAAAAGTTTGATTTCTTAATTATTTTTTTATGTTTTAAATCTAGTTTGTTTCTTTTAAGTTCCATTTAAAATATTTAACTGAGGATTTTTGTTCTATAGGACCGTTTATTATAACCATGAATTCTCTTGTGGGGGTATTTGACACGGTTAAGGGCGGAATTTTTTCTATATATTCATTTGGAATTTTAACTGAAAGCATTTTTTCAACAGGTGATACAGTAAGTGATTTAATTATTTCCTTAGCTTCATCAGACATTTTATCAACAAGTTGGTTTGTTGTAAAACTGCCTATATTACCCATTATGCTAACCATTGATATTGGAATTTTTCCGTAGACTTTTACTGCGCAATATTTAGATAGCATATTTACTCTGCCTTCTAGATATGTGCTCATATTGGAGCCTTGAGTTTTAATATATTGGATATTTATCCAAGAATTGTTTATGTTAAATGTTCCTTCTATTGTTTTAAAATCTCCGGTGTTTTGTTTTGTAACTGCAGATAGTGCTGAATTTAAGCTCAGTTTTAATATGCTTTGAGATAGTATATTACCTGCTTGCAGATATCTTTCCAGTTTCGCAAATTGCGATAACTCTCCGTTATCAATGTTAAATTTAATATAACCTTTCAAGGTTTTTAAAATAGAATTGTAATCTGTTCCTTGAAATTCAATGTTTGTCAGAGCATTTAATTTTCCGCTTGCTGCGATTGAAAGTTCTTTTATTTGATTTGATAATAATCTTACGTTGATTTCTTTAAGAATGCTTTGCGTTTTTATTTTGTTGTTTTTTAAATTTACAATTGCAGAACCTGAAGCGTTACCGTTAAAAACATTTAAGTTGTATTTTGTAATATTTAATATGTTATTTTCAAGATTTCCTTCGAAATACACTGAATTTAACAGTACATCTTCGGTTTGAAGGGCTATTATGCTGCCTTTTAGATTATGAATTTTAAATGGAATAGATTGTGATGTTTGAGAAGTTTTGTTCAGCTTTTCAAGCATTGAAAGATTAACATAGTTTGATTGTATGTTTAAAAAGTCAAAATCAACGTTGTTGTTTTTATATTTTGCTTCTGCCACTAAATCAAAGTCGGAATCCAAAAATTTTCCTTTAACAATATTTATATACGCTTTTGAATTTTTAATGTTTAAAAGCATATCGTGAACGGATAAACAAAATTGCTTGCAGATTAAATTGTTTATTGTTAGATTTGCATTTATATCGGGATTTTTAAAATTGCCTGATAAATCAGCTTGCCCCAATATATCGAGTGTTATATTATTTGATTTTGGTAGAATTATTGAAATTCTTTCAGGGATATTTATTTTAAGACAGTTGAATTCAGGTGCTTTTGATAATTTGGAAATTGCGCCTTTTGCGTTTAAAATACTTCTGCCATCTGAAATCATATCAAAGTTTTTAATTTCTAAATTATCTTTTTGAATTGTAATGTGCGTTTTTATTTCCGGTGTTTTATTTTTAATAACAATAAACTTGTTGGATTTTGGAATTAATCCTTTTATAAATATATTGATTTGATTTTCTTTTGTTTTGTATGAATTAATTACACCGTTAAAATCAAGCGTAATTTTGTCTGCATATAATTTTGATTGTTCAATTAAAATATCATTTTGATTTATTTTTAAATCTAATTTCGGAATTTTGAAAACATTATTTTGATTTGTAATTTTGTTATTTAGGCTTGAAATGTTAATAAAATCAAGTTTATTGTTCTTGGGGTTTGCGCTGATTAAAATTTTATCGGCATAAAAACTTGTTTTATATGGTTTTATGTATATTTTCAAATTTTTTAGAGTTGAATTAGTTTCAATCAAAGGATTTTTTAAGTTGCCTTTAATTTTTGCACTGATATTAAATAAACCGTCTTTAAAATCGTAATTTTTTAAATCTTTTAAAATTGCTGACGCAACAGGAAGAGATTTTAATGTCGTCAAAAGCTGTGCTATATTGATTGGTTCGGAGTGAACGTTAAGATTTAGATTTGTATTTTCATCAATAACACCTTCAATATGAAATTTGGAGTTGTCAATTTTTGCATGACTATTTGAGATGTTTATTTTGTTGTTTGCAAAATTGATATTTGAATTGATGTTTTCAATTTTGAGCCCTGTTTTTTTGTGAAAAATTGAAGCGTTTTTAATTTTTAAGCTTCCGTTTGAATTTATTGTTTTAAAATTGCTTTTAACGTATAAATCGGCGATGGCGAAACCATCCAGCGTAATTTCATTGTATTTTAAATTTAGGTTTAAAATTCTGTTGAGTGCATTTACAATTGAGCTTAATTCCGATAAATTTATGTCATTTGAGTTAATTTCTAATTCAATATATTTGTTTTTGGATATTGAAACTACGGATTTGATTTTGATAAATTGATTTTTTATGAGGTTGAAATCGCAATTTGAAGTTATTTTATCTCCTTTGAATAATAATTCTAAATTATTTTTTGGTATCCGAACGCTATCAATGTTAAAAGAGTAGTCTTTTAAGTTAACTTCTCCTCTTATATCTGTTTTTTCATCTGACGGGGTGATTTTTAAATCTATCAAAGCTGATGTTGTAAAGTGGTATTTATCCGCATAGGCTAATGGATTGTAGTTTAGTTTTTCAATAAGTTTTCTGTATTTTTTAATGGTATTTTGTCTTAATTTAAAGTTCAAATTTAAATTAAAATCTGCAATTTTATTACTGCTTGAAGCCAAAATGCCTTTTGCTTTAATGTTAAATGGTCTTTGGTTTTTGTTATTTATAAAAGCAGAGGTTATTTTTAAATCATTTGCTTTTAGATAGAAGTTTTTTTGGATATTTTCGTCATAGATGTTTAGATTAATTTTATCTACAAGAACTCTTATGTTTCTTAGTTCAAATTTTGATTTATCTGATTTACTGCCTAAAAGTTCCGGACTGAAATAGTTAAAGCAGCTGTATTTTTGGTTTTTGGTAAAGTTTGTGTTGATTGTAATTTGTTGCGCTTTTATTTTATTTAAATCGATATAATTAAACAAAAGAGTTATCAGATTGATTTCAATAACGGGCTTTTGAAGAGTTAAAAAATCTTTGTTTTTAGTGTATTTTAAACTTATTTTATCTGCTTTTATGTTTATATCAAACTTGTAGTCAGGATAAATTTTAATATTTTCCACATCCAAAATAAGTTTCGTGTTTTTAGATAAATAGTTATTTACATAGGTTTCAATTTTGTTTTCATCAATGTATCTTGGCAGTACAAATAAATAAACAAGATATGCAATTAACATAAATGATAGACATATAAAGAAAAGACCCTTAAAAAATGCAAAAAACGGAGTGCGATTAACACTCCTTTTGTATGTGATATCAGATAAAACGGATTTAATTTTTTTTAGCGGATTTTTTCTTTTGTAATAGATTATCATTTTAAATTTCTACTATTGAAATACTCTGAACGCCTGCATTTCTGGCATTATCCATTAATCTTACCACGCTTTCATGGTTGGAATCCCCGCTTGCTTGGATTAGTAAGCCATCGGGTTTATTTTTAATTTCTTCTTTAATTGAAGTCATTAAATCTGCTTCTTGAATTTCTGTATCATTTAACAGATATTTATTATCGGGCGTTACTGTTATTTCAATGATTTTATTATCTTTTTGAACCTGATTTTCTTCGACATACTCAGGAACCGCCAAAGATAAGCCTTGTTGATCTAAAATCGGAGCTATAACCATCATTAAAATCAAAAGTACAAGAAAAATATCCGTCAATGGCGTTATATTTATTTCATTAAAGGTTTGTCTTTTCATTGTTATTCTCCAAGCTCATCTTTTTCTTTGAGGTCTTGTTGCTGTTTTTTGCTCAAAGGCTCGCCCGCTACAACAAGTTTTTCAAAACCTGCATTTTGAGCTGCTTTCATTACCTTCATGATTTCAGAGCTTTTTGTTTCTTTGTCTGCTCTAACCACTACCTCCTTTTTTTCCAGAGAGGAAATCATATTGTAGAGGTTATTTTCGATATCATCAGCGGCAACTTTTGTTTCATTTACATAAAATGCGCCGTCTTTGGTTATTGAAACGGTTGCTTTTTCGTTTTCAATGGATAATCCTGAATTAATTTCAGGCATTTTGATATTATTGTCCATTGATTGAAAGCTTGGAGCAATAACCATCATAATTATTAGCAGCACAAGAAAAATATCGGTTAATGGTGTGATATTTATCTCGTTAAATGTTTTTTTTCTGCCGTCATCTTGCGTATTAAAATTCATTTTGTCCTCAACTATAGAGCAATTGAATTGTTTTGATCAACTGCAACTTCTTCATCTGAATCAATAAAACTTAAAAATACAAGTTTAATTAGTTTAAAGTCTGATTCAAAACGCGCAACAACAGTTTGGAAATAGTTGAATAATACAACTGCAACAATCGCAACCCCAAGACCAAGAGCTGTTGCAATAAGAGCTGAAGCAATACCTGTCGCAACGGCTGCTGATTGATTGCCTTGTGTTGCTAAATCTTGGAATGTGTATAAAATTCTAACTACTGTACCAAACAAACCAAGGAAAGGTGCAACCCCTCCGATGGTACCTAAAATTGTCAAGTGACGTTCAAGTTTTCTTGTTGCCAATGAAGAAGAAATGTCGTATGCTCTTGAAAATCCTGCTTTTTGTTCTGTATAAATTCTAAGAGCTTCATCTACCATTTTAGAAATTATTTCGCCCAATTGAACTGAGATTCTTTGAGCTGCTCCAATGTTATTTTTTACAAGTGCTTTTTGTAAGCTCGGAATAAATTCTGATATATTTCTTTCATTTTTTTTGTAGTACATAATTCTATTGATTGCAACATATACAACCAAAATAGAACATATGAAAATTGGTGTTAGTACTGCCCAATCTTGTGCTATTGCCGTTAACATTAAATCCATTTTTATATCCTCATTTTATCTATTTTACCTATCTTAGTACACTGTTTAATACATTATAATCAAATGTAAATTCAATTGGAACTGATTGTCCTTTGAATTCCGGCGGCAGTGGTCTGAATGGTGCTGTTAATTCAATTGCACTCATTGCAGCTCTGTCTGCTAAAGGTACACCTGATGATTTTGTGATTTTTTTAGACAATAACCTGCCGTCTCTACCGATTGTAAAGGTAATTACAACACGTTTTGAACTATCTCCTTTTGGAGGCGACCAATTTCTTTTAATTCTTTGTTCGAGGTCTCTCATATATGGCCCCCAGTTTGGTTGTCTTATAGCGTCAATTCCCGGTGCGCCGTTAGGATTGCCGGGGCTTGGATTTCCTCCTGAGCCGTAGCCTCCTGATGAGCCTCTTGAAGCATATCTTGAGCCGCTAGAACCGCTAGAACCTCTTGAAGAACCTCCTGATGAGCCTCCTGAACTGAATTTGGGTGCAGGTGCTCCGCTTTTTGAGCCTGTTGAAGAACCTCCTGATGAGCCTCCTGGTGTTCCTTTCGGTTTATATGTTGAACCTACAGGAGCTGAGCTTTTGGGAGCCGTTATTGTAAACGGACTTTTGGGAGCTGTTGCGATTTTTGGCGCTGTTGGTTTTACAACATTGCTTGGTTTATATGTTGGTTTTACAACGGGTTTAACTGCCGTTGGTTTAGATATAGTCGGTTTTTGAATTGGTTTTGATTGAGCTACGGTCGGCTTTGTAACAGGAGCCGGTTGCGTTTTTGGCTGTTTTTGCACCACGGTCTTTTTGGGAGCCATGGGCTGTGATTGAGCTTTAGCTTGTTTTGTCGGTTTTGAAGCCATGGGACTTGGTTCCGAAATGGCTCTTTTGGGGTCATGTTTTCCGCCGGCTCTTGAATCTCTGTCGGATCTTATTTTTGTATTTTTGTTTATAGGCGGTTTTGACTCATTTTGAACCAGTTTAAATTCCACATCTCTGTTTGGTAGTTCAGGTTTTGGCAAATGTGGAAAAACTAAACCGTATAACGCACTAAAAATGAGCAATAATAAAGCGATTAATACGTGCGTTGCAAGAGATATTAAAATACCGCTTACGGGTTTTAGTTCGTCAATGTCATCAAATAAATTAGGTAATCTTTTTGTAGTTACCGTATCATCTTCCGTTATCGAATTTTGTAAATCAAATCTGTTTCTAATCTGTGCCATAATTTTTTATTTCCAGAATAAATTATTATTTATAAATAAGTTTTATAAATTACCCACAAGAGCTAATTTATTGCGCTGTTAGTGTTATCGGTTGTTTAAACAGTATATTTATTTCACTGTTTGCAGGTATTCTGATTTCCTCTCCTTTATCTGCCGTTCTTTTAATTAATCCCATGGTGCCGCCTATTGCCGCGCCATATAATGCACCTTGCCCCACATCGCCTCTGATTGCGCCTGCAACAACTCCGGCGACTGCGCCTGAAGCGGTTCCGACTGCTGCATCTTTTGCGTATTCTTTGGCGCTATCCATCGTGCTTGCTCCTTTTAAAACCCCGCTGCCATCAGTTGTTGCTATAACGGCATTTATCGGGATAATATTATTATATGGAGTTCTTATTGTTGTAAATTTTATCAGCATTTTTGCATTTCTGTTGCCGTAGCCTGCTTTACTTGTTTGAACAACATTGCCCATAATTGTACTTCCCGAGGGGGCTATTAATTTACCGTTGTATTTAAAATCGGTCGGTAAAACAAGGTTAATAGTTTGACCTGCAACTGCTGACAATGAATTAATTTCGTTTGATAAAATAGCGCTGCAGGTCACTCCTGCAGGCATAAAAAGAGCATAGCCCTGAAGATTTGGTGAGTTATCTTTCATGTCTGATGAGGTATAGTTATAGTTAGTCGCGCTATACACAGGATATAGCGTGAAAATAAGAGATAAAACAATTACTGTTATTATTTTTTTAACCATTTACTCCTCACCAAAACAGCTAACGTTATTTTATCACACTAAAATTATTTTTGACAAATTTTTTTTAAATGTAAAAATCTTCATCTATTTCTACGAAAATATTGTCTCTTGCGTCAATTCTTACATGTTGACCAAATTCATATTCTCCGCTTGGTACATATTGCAGTGTTCCGCCCCAAGGGTTTCCGTAGACTTTTCTAGGGTGAATTGTTGTGTTATATGATGCGGGGTTAGTTAAATTTCCTCCCAGAGTATCACTTCCGGAAAAGATTATTTTGCCTTTTAGTTGTCTTTTTTCTCCGTTTTTTCTGACAAGAGAATCTATGTTTATTTTCATTGCAGCATTAACGCCTAGAACCGGCATTTTTAACATGCTTACATAACCAAGAAAAATATCACCTTTTTCTATTGCCTTGTCTTCTAATATCCAAACATCCGCAGGTGAAATAAAATAAACTCTGGAGCCTTCTTC
>CALVET010000066.1 GCA_944326675.1 Candidatus Gastranaerophilales bacterium | reverse complement strand
TAAAATTCCTGCTTTTTGGATTTTTTTCTTAAATCTTTTAAGAGCTGATTCGATACTTTCATTTTCACGAACACGAACTTCCGGCATTGTTTTCACCTCCTTTTTAGGAACTTTTCTACTTTGTATCTTCAATGCTAACACGGTAAAAAAATTACGTCAATTAGGCATTTATAATTATTTAAAACATGTAACGGAAGTTTTTTGCTCTTTTTAATTTAATTATAGCCAAGAAGAAAGACCAATTGAAATTATAGATAGTAGTAATGCACCCAAAAATGCGCTTAAGAAGTTATCAACTTCAACACCTTTTACTAAATATGAAACAAACATAAATAACAATGCGTTAATGAATAGTATTGAAATTCCTAAAGTTAAGATATTTATTGGTAGTGCTAAAAACATTAATACCGGTTTTATAAACAAGTTTACAAGTACAATAGCAATTGAAGCTAAAAATGCACTTAAAAAACTTGAAATATGTATCCCCGGAATTATCCAGCCTGTAAATAGCAATGCAACAGATAAACCCAATAATTTTAATAAAATAGCTAACATAATCACATCCTTTTTTATTTTATATTTGCATATTTTATTTTGTTTTTAATTGGCTTATTGGCTAGTTTTATTATTCAACACAAATTCAATATCTTTATCGCCTCTGCCTGAGAGATTAACAAGGATTTTTTTATTTTTATTTTCTTTTGCTAATTCGATAGCATAAGCAATTGCATGAGAACTTTCAAGCGCCGGAATTATTCCTTCTGTTTTTGATAATTCAAAAAATGCACTTAGCGCTTTTTTATCGTCTGTTGTTTTATATAGCGCTCTTTTTATCTCTTTTAAATAACAATGTTTAGGACCTACTCCGGGGTAATCTAAGCCGCTTGCAATCGAATAGGCGTCTTTGATATTTCCTTTTTCATCTTTTAAAACCTTACATTTAAACCCGTGGATAATTCCATCTTCGCCATAAGTCAAACTTGCAGCATTTTGTCCTGATTTTTCACCTTTTCCCAATGGCTCAACACCGATTAATTTTGTATTTATATCATTAATAAAACCGTCAAAAATTCCGATTGAATTTGATCCTCCGCCGACGCAAGCTATAACATAATCAGGTAAAGTATTTGTTAGTTCAAGAAATTGACTTCTTGCTTCTTTTCCTACAATTGATTGAAAATATTCAACAATCATCGGAAATGGATGCGGTCCTACTACAGAACCAATTGCGTAAAGTGCTGTTTTATATTCTTTTTTATAAGCAATAAAAGCTTCATCCACTGCTTCTTTTAAGGTTTTTTGTCCTGATTTAACGCTTATTATGTTTGCTCCTAAAATCCGCATTTTATCTACGTTGGGTTTTTCTTTTATAACATCAACTTCGCCCATGTAAATATCGCATTCAAGTCCCATTAAAGCTGCTGCTGTTGCGATTGCAACTCCGTGTTGACCTGCGCCTGTTTCAGCTATTATTTTTTTCTTTCCCATTTTTTTAGCTAAAAGAGCCTCGCCTAATGAATGATTAATTTTGTGTGCGCCTGTGTGGTTTAAATCTTCTCTTTTTAAATAAATTTCAGCTCCGTATTTTTTAGATAAATTTTTAGCAAAATAAACAGGACTGGGTCTTCCTACATAATGTTTTAAAAGGTAATTTAATTCATCAATAAAATTTTTATCTTTTTTTAATTTATTAAATTCATTTGTTATTTTATCAAATTCTTCTTTTAAATCTTTATCAATATATTGACCGCCGTATGAGCCAAAAAAGCCATTATTATCAGGTAAATTAATTAAATTCATTCTCTGTTTTCCTTATCAATCTTAAACTAATCGCATTTTTGTTTTTTAAAATTTTAGCTCCTCTTGTGATTTTGCATAAGCTGACATTGAGCTTAGAGGCAATATCTCTTTGGCTAAAATTTTGGTTTAACATTTTTAAAATGCGCCATCGATTTGATAAGGTTGAAATTTCTTTTTCAGTTAAAATTTCAGTTAAAAAAGCGTTAATTTCTTCATTTGATAATTTTGCTATTGAATTTGAGATTTCTTTTAATGTGTCCATTTTTTACCTTGTTTCTATTTATAGAAACACTTTATAATAAATTTTTGTTTCTGTCAATAGAAACATGTGTAATTTTTTATTATATAATATTTTAAAAGGGGAAAATTATGTCTATAGAAAAAGTTAGAGAATATTTTAAAAAGTTTAATATTGAAAATAAAATTAAAGAATTTGATGTTTCATCTGCAACGGTTGAGCTTGCAGCTAAAGCCTTAGGATGTGATGAAGCAAGAATAGCAAAAACATTGTCTTTTAAAAACGATGATGATGTAATTTTAATTGTAGCAGCAGGCGATGTTAAAATAGATAATTCAAAATATAAATCAAATTTTCATAAAAAAGCAAAAATGCTTCAATATGACGAAGTTGAGCCCTTAGTGGGACACAAAGTCGGCGGAGTTTGTCCTTTTGCAGTTAACCAAAAGGTTAAAATATATCTTGATAATTCCTTAAAACGTTTTGAAACGGTTTTTCCGGCTTGCGGAAGTGCAAATTCGGCAATTGAACTTACAATTGAAGAGCTTGAAAAATATACCGATTTTGACAGCTGGGTTGATGTTTGTAAATTAAAAGATTAAGCAAGTTTTAAGGCTAATTTTATTGCTTCAATCATGCTATTTGGGTCTGCAATATTTTTTCCTGCAATATCATAGGCAGTCCCTGATGAGGGCGAGGTTCTTATAATATCAAGTCCTATTGTTGTATTAATTGCTTTATCAAAAGCCATTGCTTTAATTGGACACAATCCTTGGTCATGATAGCAGGCTAAAATAGCGTCATAGCTTAATTTTTGCTTTTGTAAATATTCTTTTGCAACTTTTGCAAATAAACTGTCTGCACTTTTCGGGTAAGTTATATTTATGTTTTTTTTGTTTAAAATTTCAACTGCAGGGTTTAAAATTTCAATTTCTTCTCTTCCTAAAATCCCTCCTTCGCCGCAATGCGGATTTAGTGCACAAAGAGCAATTTTGGGAGATTGAATATTGTATTTTTCAACAAGAAAATCATTTAAAATTTTTGTTTGGAAAATTATTTCATCAATTGAAAGATGAATGTCTTTTAAAGCGCAATGACGAGTTAAGAGCATAACTTTTAATTCATCTGCTATAAAAATCATCTGAGCTTTTTGATTATCGTGTTTTAATAAACTTTCTATAACTTCTGTTTGACCGTTGAAATAATAACCTGATTTATGAAGCTCTAATTTTGAAACAGGTGCTGTAACAAGCCCTTTTATTATTCCTTCTTTAGCTAAAGCGCAGGCTGTTTTAAGCGATTGATAGCAAAAAGCACCGTTTTCTTTTTCGTTTATTTCTAAAAAATCATAATTGACATCTATTTTTTCGCCGATAATTAAAACATCATCTTGGTTTAGTGAAAGTTTATCCAAAGCTTTTTTGGTGATTTCTTTTCCTATCCCTAATTTATCACCCGTTGTTATTGCTATTTTATATTTTTTCATTTTAATCCTTTTAATTATTTTAATTTGTCAAAATAATCTAAAATATCAATTAATGTTGAATTTGTGCCGAAATTGCCCGATTTTGTGATAATTATTTTCCCGTGGATATCCATGCACAAAGGTATAGCGGGCATTATGGCATCTAAAATTTCTAAATAGGTGCAGTTGATTTTTCTTGCACATTTAAAAGAGGTTTCTCCTCCTATTGTTATTAAAATAAATTTGCTTTTTAAGTTAATTTCATATATTAATTCAGCAAGAAAATTTGTAACAATATTCGGAAAGTCGCATTTTGCGATTCCGGCATCAATGAGTTCGTTTTTTGCTTCTTCGCAATTAATTTCATCTTTTATATCAGAACAATGTATAACAACATCTGTTCCTTGATTTAATTTTAAACAGATGTCGTTAATCATATCTTCATTGATGTTTGAAATTACATCTTTTGTTTTAAGGTTAACAAAGAAAATATCTTTATTTTCTTCTTTTAATTTTTTAATTTGATTATATGTTAATTGAGTTGCTGAACCTGAAACAATTAGTCTTGCAATATTTGGAATATGTTCAATAGGATGAGATTTAATATCTTCACCGATATTTTTATTTATTGCATTAGCTAAACCCGCGCTTCCACAGGGAAGAACGTCATAATTGCACTTATCAATTGCAAGGGCAATTTGCTCTAAATCAATGTTTGAGGCTGCATCAAGAACCAGTATTTTTTTGCCTTTTTGAATTAATTCATTAATTTTTAATGAAATAGGTCCTGCTCCTTTTGTTACAGTATTTAATTCAATTGTATCAATTAGAGAGGCAATTTGAGAGTTTAAATCTTTTTTTAAAATATCAGGTATATAAGATTCGTATATGGGAGCTTTAGGGTCAAGCGCGCATTGTGTTCTTTCAATGGGCATTCCGTTCAAAAGCTGATAACCGCCAATGGTTGATCTTCCTTCTTCGATATAAGCAGGGGCAACAATAACGGCATCTTTTTTTGAGATTTCCAAAAGCGCTACTATTTCAGCGCCTGTGTTACCTCTTAAGGTAGAATCAATTTTTTTATAAAAATTTTCAATGTTTAAATTTTTGGATAATTTTTCGCTAATTGCTGCAACTTTTTCAACGGCTTCTGTTTTATCTATATTTCTGCTTTCCGTTGAAACTGCCCATATATCAACATTGTTTTCATCGCAAAAATCATAATTGCAATCAATTACAATTCTTGTGGAGCAGCCTTTTTTAAAATATTGCAGAGCAGTATCATTAGCCCCTGTTAAATCATCCGCAATTATTATTGTTGAATCAACTATTGCCATAATTAAGCTTCCGGAGCTTGTGAATCCTTCTTGCTTCCGACAAAACCGTAATCGGTAGCATTTATAAGATATCTTTCAACCATTTCTCCATCCGGAGCTTGCCATTTTGAAACCATGATTCTGCCTTCAACAGATACTAAAGCGCCTTTTTTAATCCATTCGGCTGCTGATTCTGCTTTTTTATCCCAAAGTTGAATATTAAACCAATCAGCTTCTCTTTCTTTTGTTTTGGGGTTCCATCTGTTAACAGCTATAGAAAAAGTTGTTTTGCTTTTTCCGCTTTCAAAATATTTAATTTCAGGATCTTGTCCTACACGTCCTACAAGAATTGCGCTATTCATATTAATCTACCTTTTTTAAATCTTAAGTAAATTATATTATGCAAAACTTAGTTTTGCAAATAAACTTTGGCATAGGCGCATTTAGTGTCTGAAATTGTTGAATAGACTATTCTTACAACTTCATCGGAAATTATATCCACTCTTGAATATGTTAAATCGTTTTCGTGTTTTAGCGTGTCATTAAATTTTTTTAATTTTAGCATGCCATATTCTTTATTACCTTGGCTAAATAAAAGCATAGGCTCATTGTTTACGATTTTTTCCTGAATTTTGTAATTTCCCAGAGGAATTATATTCCCGTCACTGCCTATAACGGAAGCAATTAGTTTAATATAGTAAACGCCGTTTTTAATATCTTGAATTGCTTTTAATTCTCCGCCATAATCAATTTCTTTATCTTGCCCTTTTGCTTGAGGTTCAACTCCATATTTTCTTCCGAATAAAAATGCCTTCACTTTACCCATGAAGCCGTCTTCAATGGGTTGAGGCGTTAATCTGTTAATTGTGTCATTAAATTCCTTATCTGTAACAGGTTTAATTCCATCGAAAGCAGTATCAATAAAATTATAGTCTACATCAAGCATTTCTGCTTTTATCGGTGATAGCGTGATTAAAAGAGTGATAATAATAAAAATCTTTTTCATAATTAAATTTTAATGTTTTTTTGTTTAATGTAAAGACAATTTGCTTTTTCTTCAATATATTTACTATTTTTAGTCGAGATAGTATAATTGAATTATGAATATACTTCTTATAGTAGGATTAGTATTATTTGCTTGTACAATCACATGGATATATGTGCTTTTTGTTACAAGCACCATTAATGATAATAAAAAAGAAGAAGCCCCAAAAGAAACACACTATGATGATGCCTTGGAGCGCTGCAAAAAGCTTTTCAATCAAGGAATGCATGCAGAATTGCAAAGATATGCCCAAAGAGAATTATCTAAAAACTATGGCGACGTTGAATTAAGAAGAATTTTAGCTCAATCTTTAATGCTTTCGGGTAATGAGCAAATGGCAATTATGCACTATGAAGCAATTTTGTCTATTGCCCCTTATGATATTAAAACTCAAGAGTTATTAGCGCAATATTATTGTGAAAACGGACCAAAATCAAGAGCAATAGAGCTTTATGAACAAATTCTATTGTATGACAGCGGAAATGTTCACGCTGTTGAGATGCTTTCAAAGTTATATGAAGAAACTCAAAATTATGAAAAAGCGATTGAGACATATAAAATGCTTTTAGACGCAGAAGTGGATGAACAAAAGAAAATAGAGCTGGAATATACATTGGCGGATTTATATATAAAAATCGGCGATAATGAAAATGCTTTTAATTCTTATGAAGTTATACACAAAAGTGATCCCGAAAATCTTGAAATAATGATAGTTTTGGCAGATTTGGCATATAAAAATTCCTATTGGGAGGATTGTCTTAAATATTATAAAAAAATTATTTCCATCGTCGGGGATGATTTTGAGATATTGGAAAAAATTGCTCAAATTCAGGTTACTTTGGAAAATTGGCCTGAGGCAGTAAATGCTTATAAAAAAATTATTTCTCTTGAAGATTCAGATAGCGCAAATTATTTATATCATCAAAATGAATTGTGTAATGCAATGCTAAAAAACAAACAGTTTGATGAAGCAATTGATTTGTTGAAAGATTTATTGGCGCAAAATCCTAAAGAAACTTCTTTTGCTTTCACATTGGCGCAAGCTTATACTATGATAGGTGAATTTAAAATTGGTGTTCAGCTATACAATAAGTTACTAGAGGATTTACCTCCTGAGCAGGGAGATATAATAATTAAATATATTTCTAATTTAATTTGTGCCTGGGCGCAAGATTTGTTTAAAAAAGGTGATTATAATCAAGCTTTTGATAAATTTTTTGAAGCACTTAAATATGATGAAGAAAATGACGAAGTTTATTTTGAATTGGGCAGATGTAATTATCATATAAAAAGTTTTCAAGACGCAATTGCGCACTTTAAAAGAGCAATTTCAATCAAGCCTCAGAATTCAATGTATTATTTTGGGCTTGGGTGTGCTCAAGATGAACTGGGTAATGTTAAAGCTGCAAAACAAGCATTTTTTGACGCAATTAATATTGACCCGATGAACATAAAAGCCAGAATTGCTTATGCAATATCTCTAACAAAAGAATTGGAATATGCTCAAAGTATTGAGCAATTCTCTGAAGTATTAAAATATATTCCCGATAATGCAGATACTTTGTATAATCTTGCGCTGGCTTATGAATTGGTGGGAGATATAGAAAGGGCGATTAAATTTTATAAAAAAGCAATTGATATCGATAATGATCATAAAGAAGCAAATCACAATATAGAATTGTTGTTGGGTGAACCTTATGTACCTCATAAGGATATTGAATATATTGATGATACCCCTTCAGCTTCTGAAGAAAAACAAGAGGAAAATAAAGAAATAATTGATGTTCAAGAGGTTCAAGAAAGCCAAGAACAAAATGAACAAACGGCTGATGTTGGTACTATAATGCAGCAAGAGCAAGAAGTTCAAATAAATCCTCAAGATAGCATGTTTAGTTAAATTTTTAAATAATTAATTTTTTGTTAATATCCTATATAATTTTAGAAATTACATATATTATAGTAAAGTAGAATATTGTAATACAATATGTAATCAGCATAAATGGAGGATATTATGATTAAACCTTTAGCAGACAGACTTGTTATTAAAGTTATTGATGATGTACAACAAACTTCAGGCGGAATTTTTATTCCGGATAGTGCAAAAGAAAAACCGCAAAAAGGCGAAGTTGTAGCGGTTGGTTCAGGCAAAACTCTTGATAACGGTGAAAAAGAACCCATGGAAGTAAAAGTGGGTGATATTGTATTGTTTGCAAAATATTCAGGAACTGATGTAAAAGTTGACGATGTTGAATATAAGATAATCTCTGTAAAAGATGCTCTTGCAATTCTTGGTTAATAAGAGATTTTAAAAGTTTATCACTAGAAAGAAAAGGAAAGTAAATTATGGCTAAAAAAGTAGTATTTGATACAACTGCCAGAGAAGCCTTGTTAAAAGGTGTAAATGCAGTAGCAGATGCAGTAAAAGTTACATTAGGACCAAAGGGTAGAAATGTAATTATTGAAAAGAAATTCGGTTCACCTCAAATTGTTAATGATGGTGTTACTATTGCAAAAGAAATTGAGCTTAAAGACGGTTTGGAAAACGCCGGCGCTCAATTATTAAAAGAAGTTTCTTCTAAAACAAATGATGTTGCAGGGGATGGTACTACAACAGCTTCTGTTTTAGCTCAAGCAATATTTAAAGAAGGCATTAAAAATCTTACTGCAGGCGCTAACCCGATGGGTATTAAAAGAGGTATAGCAGAAGCTGTTAAATCTGCACATGCAGAGATTAAAAAAATGTCTAAATCTGTTGATTCAAAAGAAATGCGTGCACAAGTTGCTGCAATTTCAGCAGGTAACGATAAATTTATCGGTGATTTAATTGCTGATTGTATGGAAGCAGTTGGAACAGACGGTGTTATAACTGTTGAAGAATCAAAAACTTTCGGAACTGATAAGAAGGTTGTTGAAGGTATGCAATTTGATAAAGGTTATATTTCACCATATTTCATTACTGATCCTGAAAGAATGGAAGCTGTTTTAGAAGATGCTTATGTTCTTTGTGTAAATAAAAAAATCAATCTAATTGCTGATCTTGTACCTATCTTGGAACAAGTTGCTCGTGACGGTAAGTCATTATTGTTGATTGCTGAAGATGTTGAAGGTGAAGCTTTGGCAACTTTAGTTGTTAATACAATGAGAAAAGTTTTAAGAGCAGTTGCAGTAAAAGCCCCCGGTTTTGGCGACAGAAGAAAAGCAATGCTTGAAGATATCGCTGTTTTAACAGGCGGTCAAATGTTTACTGAAGAACTTGGTATTAAACTTGAAAATATTACAGTTCAAATGCTTGGTAAAGCAAAAAGAGTTACCGTTACAAAAGATGAAACAACAATTGTTGTTGGCGATGAAACAAAAGCAGCCGTTGCTGAAAGAGTTCATCTAATTAAAAAACAACTTGAAGCTTCTGATTCAGAATATGATAAAGAAAAAATTCAAGAAAGAATTGCTAAACTTTCAGGCGGTGTTGCAGTAATCGAAGTTGGTGCAGCAAGCGAAGTTGAACTAAAAGAATCAAAATTAAGAATTGAAGATGCTCTAAATGCAACTCGTGCAGCTCAAGAAGAAGGTATTGTTCCAGGGGGCGGTGTTGCATTGTTAAGAGTTCAACAAGTTCTTCAAAAAGAATTAGAAACAAGAACTTTTGCAAATGATGATGAAAAAACAGGCTTCAAAATTTTAACTGCAGCTTTAGATATTCCTGTTATTGCAATTGCTAATAATGCAGGTGCTAAAGGTGAAGTTGTAGTGGATGCTGTAAGAAAACACGATGGCGCTTATGGTTATGATGCTATGGCAAACAGATATGTTGATATGTTTGAAGCAGGTATTGTTGACCCTGCAAAAGTTACAAGAAGTGCTTTAGAAAATGCAGCTTCAGTTGCTTCAATGTTATTAACAACAGAAGCAGCAGTTGTTGAAATTCCTGAAGAAAAAGCTCCTGAAGCTCCTATGGGCGGCGGTATGCCAGGCATGGGCGGCATGGGAATGATGTAAAACCGTAGCGCGACTGCGCTAGGTTTTACGAATGACCCGATAGAATGTAAAGATGTGAAATAATAAAGCAGGAGCGTAGAACTCCTGCTTTATTGTGAAAATTTTACCTGAACAAGCGTCCTTAAACAAGTGAACTTTAGTTCACAGGGTGAACTTGAAAGCGTGAGCCAGTGCGACAATCATTGAGACGTTGAGTCTCAATGATAAAGCAATTGATAGGCGACGTAAGAGTTTTGCAAAAAGCAAAACTCCACAGGAGCAAAAGAACGAAGCTTAAGGCATAGGTGTGTGGAGAACCTTTGAAATTCTCGTCTTAGTCCGACGGACTTAGACTAAAATGAAAAAGGCGTAAGGATGTGAACAATGGCACAGCAAGCGTTGAGCTTGGTGGGCTATTGTGATACTGGACTAAGGCGACGTAGAAATTTGCACGCAGTGCAAATTTTACAGGAGCATACATACAAGGTAAGCGTTGAGCTTTGGCGTTTGAGAAACCGTACCTGACGCAGTTTGAGCCTAGCCAGACTTGGCTTGGCGAAAACAAGTAAGGCACAAGGTGTGTGCCGAGAACGCCGAAGTGTTGAGCTTTGGCGTTTGAGAAACCGTACCTGCCAAGCGCTTTAAAATCAAAAAAGACCCGCAATGGGTCTTAATATGGCGCGCTTGGAGACTCTGCCGAGAAAAAAGACTAAATGTCTTTTTTCGAGAGGGCAAAAGCGAAGCGGTTGCATCCCGAACAAGCGCCCTTAATGCAATAAAAGACTCTATAAAAGAGTCCTTTATGGCGCGCTTGGAGGGATTCGAACCCCCGACCTTTTGGTTCGTAGCCAAACACTCTATCCAACTGAGCTACAAGCGCATATTTAATTGTCACAGCAACAAGGGCTGTAAGTAAATTCTACAACGTACAAAAATAAATTTCAAGCAGAGCATAAATATTTATAATTTTGCATTAATAAAAACAGCCCTTATAATATAACTATGATTGCTTTTGATAATAACTTGATAGCTTATGAATATTATAAAGACCATTTTGTACCAAAAGATGTATATCCGAGCGGCGAAAAAGATGAAACAAAATTAATCGACAAATATTCTTTTAATAACAAGGAATTACCCGTTTTGATATTAAAAGACGATATTGTTTCTAAAGACGGAAAAGGTTTAAAAAAAGGTTTTTATAATGTAATACCCGATAAATATTTGGATTTTTTGTTGATTTATCAAAAAGGACAATTGAAGGCAAAAATTCCGGTTGTTCAAATGGAGGTTTTTGAACCGATTGAACCCAAACAAGAAAAACCTAAAAAAATGAGCTATAGAGCCTATCAAAGATATATGGAGAAAAAACAGCGCGAATATATGAGGGGTTTAAATCCTGTTGATGTTGACTATAAAGACGTACAAATACATTATATTGAGGAAGAAAATGCATACATTATAATATATAATGCTAATAACATAGAATTAAGCGGATTGATAAAATTATAATTTTCAATCAAAAGATTGATTTTTTAATTTTAATTCTATGATACTTTTTTATAAGAATAAATGTATTATCAGGAATTACAGAGAAAGGTGCAAAAAAATGCAAAAGATTTCCCCTCTAAGGTCAAGTATCGAAGCTTTTAACAAATTTAAAGCACTTAGAGCAAACAAGGCTTCTAAAGCTGAAAAGTCAAATCAAGCAACAAATCCGTTTGGAATTACATTCAAAGGTACAGTAATTCAAATGGATGTTTTTGAAAAAACAGATAAAGCAGAAAATGCTAAACAAAATTCAATGTCTTTGAAAGAAAGAATGCAAAATACGGGCAAATTGTTAGCAAGTGCCTGGGTTGGAACTATTAATAAGTTTTCATCTTTAAAAACTAATGCAATCGCTTTCGGTAATAAAATAAAAGAAAATACGATTGCGGCAGCTAAGAAAATCCAAGAAATCGGCAATACAAAAGTTGAGTTTGATATTTTCAAATATAACGTTTCAAGATTGCAAAATCAGCCGGTAAGCGAATTAAGATCGATGTTATCTAACGAATTACAAGGAGTAGCAAATGAATAACAGAAGGGTGAAAAACATTATTGAAGCTCTCGGCAAACACAAAGATGCTGAATCAATACAAGTTTTAAACGAATTGGGAACTAACTGCCCGATTGATGAAATCAGAGAGTTAACAAGCAAAGCTTTAATTAGAAAGAATACCCACGAAGCTCTTGAAATCATGATTGTAAACAAAGGCAAAGGTATCAACGACCTTTCAGCAAGAGTTGCAATGTGCGCCATTAATGAACTTTTAGCTCTAAAAGACAAACAAGAAGCAATTAAGATTTTGGATGATACAATTAATATGCATTCAGAAAAAGAAGTTCAAGACACGGCTCGGTCTGTAAAAGCTCTTATGTCATTTAGTTCATAAGGACTTTTAAGATAATATGTTTATTCAAAAAGCTCCGATTTTTTCGGAGCTTTTTAATATAAATTTTTATTAAGTATTGTTCAAAAATAATATTTATATGCTTTGTATAGAGGAAAATTCATTAAAAATATTGCATATACTGTCTTTTATATGTAAAATTGTTTTATTAAGAATGGAGCTTTGTAAATGAAAAAAGTGTTATTAAATATCATCACCATTGTTGCCTTAGTTTTTATGGCGACTCCTGTCTTGGCGTCATACGAGCTGGAGCAGGGTCCTGAAAGTTACCCTGATTTGCCTTCAGATCACTGGGCTTATGAGGCTGTTACTTTTTTGACAGATAAAAAGATAGTTGTAGGATATCCCGATGGTTTATATAGACCTGATCAAAAGGTTACAAGGGCAGAATTTTCCACAATGGTAATTAAAGCCTTAGGTTTGTATGAAAAAGATACTCCGGAAATTTTTGATTACAAAGATATAACAAATCATTGGGCTAATAGAAATATACAAGTTGCTTCTTATTACGGACTTGTAAAAGGTTATCCGGGCGGATATTTTTATCCGAATAATGATGTAACAAGAATGGAAGCATTGAGTGTTGTTTTAAATGCTTTGTCACCTGAAAATATTGATTCTGAACAAGCAAAACACTTTGTTTCTATTTATAAAGATTATTCAGACATTCCAAATTGGGCTTTAATTCAAGCAGGACAAGCTCAAATGTTGGGATTGGTATATAATACTCCGGGTCATGAAACAACTCTTGAACCAATGCGCCCTGCAACTCGTGGTGAATTGGCAAGATTTATTTTTAATATGATGGAAGCTGTTAAAGTTATTCCAAGTGAAAAATTAAAAGAAGAAATTCAACCTACACCGCCTCCTGAACCAAGAAAGGCTGACGGATATATTTTGGATAACGTATATTATGATGAAGAATATGCTGTAATTCCCAAAGGAACTGTATTGCCTTTAACTGTGGACAGATGTATTAACGCAAAGAAAAATAAAGAAGGCGAACCTTTTGTTGCAAGAGCTCCTTTTAATTTTGTAACAAGAGAAAAATATGTTGTTATTCCTGTCGGAGTTCAAATCGACGGTAAAATTCAAAAAGTTACAAGACCGTTCAGATTTATTAAAAACGGATATTTCGCACTAACAACCTCAAATGTTATTGATAACAAAGGCATGGAAGATTTAAAAATTATTCCTGCAGTGGGTGAACGTGATGCGGATATGAGAATAATCAGAAATGACCCGTATTTGACAAGAACAAGATACAATATAATTCAAGGTCAAAATGAATATATACACCAAGGACAGAGAGTTGATTTCGTTCTTTTGGAACCTTTGAGAGTAAAAATCTTCAATGTTGAAGATAATGATATTTAATCAAATAAACCCTTTAAGGAAACTTAAAGGGTTTATTTTTTAAACATTTTTGTGAAGGATAAAAAAGCACAAGCTATTATAGATAAAGATATTATACCGTTCAGCTTAATGTCTGAGTTTTTCTTATTTGTCGTTATTCTATATTTCATGTGCGGGTTTTCTTTTTCTTTTAGACAAATTGTGTCGGCCATTGGAGTTGATGAAATAAACGGCACCTGAACAACCCCGACATAAGGACGGTTGATTTTCCTTCCGGGTTGAGTATTTAGCCTTTTTTGAGATTTTTTTTCATCGCTTATTTGAGGCTTTGGCTGAACAATATTATTTGTTGCTGCGTCCATAAATAAATAAAAACAAATGTCAAAAACTTATTGCCCTTCGATTGAATTTAATTTAAATAATTGTTATAATTTTTTCTATAGTAATTTTAAAGGTGTATAATGACAAGAGCATATAAGGCGAAGTGGATAATACCGTCTGACGGCAATATATATGAAGATTGTGCTTTAATAGTCGATGAAGGAAAAGTTCAAGAAATTATTAAAGCAGAAAATCTTGATGAAGCAAACTATTCTCATATCAAAGATTTTAATAATGCAATAATTACTCCGGGGTTTGTTAATTTGCACAATCACTTGCAATATAGTGATTTACAAAAAGGAAAAGCAAAAAATCTTAGAGCAAGACTAAAAAGACTATACACTATTTTTAAAAAACATTATTTTTTGGCAGGAATTTCCAAAAAATCTTTCGTATATCGTCTTGCTAATCTTTTATCTGATTATTTTTGTATGACAAGAGAAGAAAAAATTGCTTCTTTTAAAAAAGGGGTGGAGCTTAGCCTTTTAAACGGCACAACATGTGTTGCTCAGCTTTCAAAAGAGAGCAAATATTTTGATATTTTAAATGAAATGCCTTTAAAAACCTATTTGTTTTTTGAATTATTTTCTGATTCAGTTGAATCCAGCAAAGATGAATTTAGAAATATTAAAAAGAAAATCGATAAACTTTTAAAACAAAAATCGCAAAATACTTTTGTCGGCATTGCTCCGCATAGTATTTGTTGTGTACATAAAAGATTGTTTAAAATTCTTGTTAAATATTGCAAAAAAAATAATATTCTGATGACTATCAGATTAGCTGAATCGCAAGAAGAAATTGACTGGCTAAAGCATGGGTTTTCTGATATTGACTTATTAAATGAATTTAGCGGAAATAAAAAAATGGAGCCTGTGTTTAAAGATTTATCTTCTGCTCAATATTTAGAGGCATTGGGGGTTCTATCAAAGCAATTAATTGTATCATACGGCAATTTCTTGTCTGCTTTTGATTTAGATTTGTTGTATAAAAATAAAGTTGCGCTTGCTTATTGTCCTCGTGTTAGTGATAATTTGCACAATAAAAAACTGGACTTGCAGACAGTGCTGGAATATTTTCCTAACAGGTTTGGTTTTGGGGTTAATTCTATGGCATTTAATCAGGATTTGTCATTATTAAATGAACTGCGTTATGTAAATAACGGTATTTTGGATGTTGTTGAAGCTCTCAGATATTTAACAATCATTCCTGCTAAAATTTTAAGATTAAATAATGTTATAGGTTCTCTTGAAGCAGATAAAGATGCCGATTTTAATGTTTTTGAATTGGACGAAAATGAGGATTATAAAGCCCTTTTAGATAAGCAAAAACCGAGCCATGTTTATATTAATGGCAGACGTGTGGTTAAAAGAGGCGAGCTTAACATTAAAAATTAATCAACGGTATTATAAATTCTGTCTCCTGCATCTCCAAGCCCCGGTAAAATATAGCCTTTTGAGTTAAGCGTTCTATCAAGGGCTGAGGTTATGATTTTAACTTTCGGGAATTTTGTGTTTACTTTCTTAATTCCTTCAGGAGATGAAATTAAACTCATAAATACAATGTTTTCTTCTAAAACCCCTTTTGAAATAAAATTCTTAATAGCATCAATTGCGCTGTTTCCTGTTGCAAGCATGGGATCAAGAATTATGACTCTTACTTTTTCCTTGTTTTCTTTAATTTCTTTTCTTTTGTCATAATACCAAACAGGTTCCAGTGTTTCTTCATCTCTATACATGCCTATATGATGAACATTTGCAAATGGCAGTAAGTCTTGAGCGACTTCGCAAAATATCATCCCTGCTCTTAGTATGGGGGCGATAATTAACTGCGCTTCTTCGTCAAAAACTTCACAAACAGTTCTTTCTAATGGGGTTTCAATTTCTTTTTTAATCATCGGCAAATCTTTGGTCGCTTCATAAATTAATGAATAAGTTATTCTTTTAAGAGCGTTTTTAAATCTTTCGCAGTCAGTGTTTTTGTTTCTTATTATTGATAGGTTTTGACTTATAATTGGATGTTTTAGAATAACTATATTTTTTGCCAATGTTTCCATTTGTTTTTTCCTTTTAGCTGTATATGTTTTTATCCTTTAAGGTCGAGAAAAAATTATCGGTTTGATTTAGTGCATCTTCAAGATTATAACCTTTTTCAACTAAATCATCACAGTAATTTACCCAGCTTTGTGCAAAAAGAGGATCCTGTGTATATTGTTCAACAGAACGTTTAACACCGTTATTGGTGTATAAATTTTCCATGTTTACTTGCGCATGACCTAATGCACCCAAAACTTCCATAGAATCTGCAATGGGTTTGCAATTTTCGGGTTCTAAGATGGGTTGGTTTGGCGCACTTTGAGCTATGGATGCTTTTTGAGGAGCACTTGGCGCAGCTATATATTTTGGGTAATCACTTCTGATTTCATTATTCATGCATTACTCTCCGGTTGAATTTCTCGGTTTTTATGATTTGTGGCGTCTATTATATAAAACCTATAATAAAAAATTTTTGCTATTAATCGGAAGAATTTTAAAAAAATTTTACTACCATCATAAATTTATATTTCTTAATATTCTACCTTTCAATTTTTAATTTTGCAAGTATTTTTTTTGTAATCATATTACATTTTTTTAATAAATTGCCTTGATGAAAAATAAAATTATATAATATCTGTGGGTTTTTGTAGCCAAAAACGGACAACAGCGTGGACTATAAGAATAAAAATATTTTTTATAATAAAAATATTAATTTGCTTGTTTCGACTTTAGAGCAGGCAATTAAGTCTGCGCTGCAAACTTTTTGGGAGTTAGATTGTGATGTTCGTTTGCTGGCAGTCAACGATTTCAGGAATTTAAGAGATGAATTTCTGGTAAGCAATGTTGATTTTTTTTCGGGTCAAATTAAGGTTGAAAACCACAAACCGATTATTGTAAGACTTTGTAAAAACTTTATTGAAAATTTCTTGGATTTAACATTAAATAATCCGAGAAGTGATTTTGATTTAAAAAAACTCACCACGCTTGAAATTAAAATATTAAACAGTTTTTGCGAGTTTATTTATAAAAAATTAAAGCCCTCTTTAATACCCGTAAAGGAAGCAAAATTAAGCGAAAAAAGCGAAAAAAATTTAAATTTTGTTTTTTATGTTATGTCCGATAAATCTGATGTTTCGCTTGTTATGGTTTCTGTTCCTGTAGATAGAGTACCAATTGTTGATTTGAAAAAAAATATTTCATTTCTTGATGAGGATTTTATAAAATCTCAAGCAACGGTTAAAATTAGAGCGGGGCGCTCAAAAATCACTCTTGAAGAATTAAAAAATTTAACAACTGATGACATCATTCTTTTGGAAGATAGCAAATATGATAAATTGACCCTAATTTCAGGGAATTTGGAAAAAGATTTTAAAGTAAAAGTAAATCCTGATATGATAATTAATTTAAATCAGGAAGAAAACGAGGAAATTAATAACGAACTTAATAACGAGGTAGAAATGGAAAAAAATCTCTGGGATGATATACAGGTTGAAATAAATGCAGAGTTTGATAAAGTCAAGATGACAATAGGAGAATTAAAACAGATTACCCAAGGACAAATTGTTGATTTAGGGTCTGTTTTTGAAAGTGAAATTTCTTTATATGTCGAAGAAAAGAAGGTTGCAAAAGGCGATTTGATTATTATTAATGACAGATATGCTGTAAGGTTAAATGAAGTTTTGAGCAATCCAAAAGCTAATCCGGCGCCAAAACCACAAGCACAGCCTCAGCAACAAGCTAAACCTCAAGCCCAAGCTAAACCACAAGCGCAGCCTCAAGCTCAAGCAAAACCTCAAACCCAAGCTAAACCACAAGCACAGCCTCAAGCGCAAGCTAAACCACAAGCACAGCCTCAGCAGCAGGCTAAACCACAAGCACAAGCGGTTGACGAAGAATTTGATTATTCGGATTTTGAAAAGTAATAAAAGGAACAAAAAATGATAACATACATAGCAGCTTTTATATTTTACACAATGGCAATGATTGGAATTTTAATTGTCGGATATATTGTATATAAAAAGACAATTTTAACATCCAAAAAGGATACAAAGGGCATGATAAAAGTTATAGATTCTCTGCCCATAGGTCCTAAAAAAACATTGCTTGTTGTGAAGATTAAAAATGAGAAATTTTTAATAGCTTCAGGTGCCGAGCATACGACATTTTTATCAAAATTAGATGAGGATGATAACAAAACTAATTTAAAAATGTCAAAACAGACTATGCAAAATGTAAATAAAAATCCTGATTTTACTTCCAAAAAACAGGATTATGAAGCTTTTTTGAATTCTCAGCAAAAAGAAATACAAGAAAAACCTCAACAGCGTTTTGATGATTTAGAAAGATTAAGACTTGAAAAATTGCAAAAACAATTTAATAAATTATATGCAAAAGCCACACAAACTTCTGATGAAAACGAAATGAGCGCATTGCACAGAGGTTCGCAAAGAAAAGAAATTCTAAGAGAATTATTAAATGATTTAAACAAACAAGAGGCAAATTTTAATGGATAATTTATTAAAAGATTTAAATCCTGTTATTCAATTGTTGATTGTAATGGCGTCATTTTCGCTATTACCTTTCATATTTGTTTCAATGACTCCTTTTTTGAGGTTTACCGTTGTTTTTTCAATGCTTAAAACTGCAATGGGTACCAACTCTGTTCCGCCTGCCATAACTTTAATAGGGTTATCTTTGATTTTAACTATATATACGATGGCTCCTGTGTTTGATAATATGTATAAAGCATATCAAGTACCCTATCAAAAAAATCAAAATGTAATTGAGGCATTGAATGCAAGTTCTAAGCCTTTAAAAGAATTTATGTTAAAACAAACCCGTCAATCGGATTTAGCTTTTTTTGTTGAAAAGACAAGAGGTGTTGCGCCAAAAAGCCCTGATGAATTGACATTGTGGGAGGTTGCACCTGCTTATATTATTTCAGAATTAAAAACAGCTTTTGAAATCGGGTTCATTATTTACGTACCTTTTATTGTTTTAGATTTGGTTGTCGCGAATATTTTGCTTGCTTTAGGTATGTTTATGTTATCTCCTCAAATTGTGTCTACACCTTTTAAATTGTTGATATTTATTGCCGTAGACGGTTGGAGTTTAATTGTTAAAGGTCTTGTGGAGAGTTTTAACTAATGGAATTATTGGTAGAATTTTTAGCTAAGGGTTTTATGGTTATGCTTGCAATAAGCATGCCTTGTGTATTGGTGGCAGCTGCAGTCGGGTTGGTTGTCGGTATTTTGCAAGCTGTTACCCAAGTTCAAGAGCAAACAATTGCGGCAGCTCCAAAGATTGTGCTTGTATTTTTGTCTATTGTTATTTTAGGCGGGTACTTTTTGAAAATTTTAACAAATTATATTTACGAGGGAACTCATCTTGCTTTTGAAGTTGTTCCTAAAAATGAAACTTACGTGCTTCCTTCTGATTATTATAAATACACGCGTCCTTTTAGCGTAGAAATGCAAGATAAAATAAATTCAGATAAAGGTTTAAATAAAGCTTTGATAAATCAGGGTAATATACCTTGGGATAAAAAAGCAACAAAACATTCTATTTATGTCAAATCAAAACAAACGCCTGCAAGCGAGCCTAATTTTATAGAAAAATTAAAAATCCAAAGCGGCAATTAAGAGGGTAGAAGTTGGAAGAAATTTTAAAACAATTTGCAACGCTTTTTCCCGAAATTAACGGGGTTTTTGGTGCAGGGATAATGATTTTTTTGCGCCTTGTTGGCCTAATGCGTCTTGCCCCTGTTTTATCAAAAAGCGAGATTCCTTCGCTTGTAAGGTTATCTTTTGCAATTATTTGCACAATTATTTTAACGGGCGTTTTGAAACCAACTGCACCGCCTGACGGAACTCCAATATTCCTTTGTATGTTTTTAAATTTCTTTTTTGGCGCAATAATTGGTTTTGTTGCAAATTGTATTTTGGCTGCTGTTTTAACAGGCGGTGATATGATAAATACTCAGATGGGTTTATCTTCTGCTATGATTATGGATCCGAGCACAAAAAGCCAAGTGAGTGTTATGGCAAACTTTTTCTCGGTTTTGTCTATTATAATTTTTATGTATTCAGGGGGGATGTATTGGTTATTTAACGCTTTTATAAAGAGTTTTGAGTTATATCCTATGTACAGCGTTAATTTTCATTTTGAAAATATAATAAATATTCAATATTTAAGTGAAATTACAGGTAATATCTTATTTATGGGGCTTCATATTGCAGGACCTATTTTGCTTGCGACATTGGGGCAGGACTTGATTTTGGGAATAATATCTAAAACAGCTCCGCAAGTAAATGTATTTTCTTTAAGCTTTTTATTTAAACCTGTTATGGGTGCGTTTATATTAATCGTAATCTTGCCTATGCTGATTAATGTTATCACGGATTATTTGGTTTCTTTTGCGGGAATTTTTTAGTTTTTTTCTTGAATCTGGTTTCGGTTTCATACAAATCCACAAGATATTTTTTATATATGGTGCAATTGATAGTATTGCAAGAGAAAAAATAATGTCATAAATAATTTTATTTACGGTTACAATGTTTACAATGGGCAAAATAAGGTTAAAATCTATAACTTTAAACATAGCAAGAATTAAACAATATATAAAACCGCAGATATGTATTGATAACACCCCTAAAAAGCCGGCTATGAGTCTTGTTTTAAGAGAATTATTTAATTGCATGATTGTTCCTGCAATGAAAATAGCTGCAACAAAGCCGATGAAATATCCGAAAAGATAATTTTGTATATATTCTAAACCGCCGCCAAAAACAAATATGGGCCAAATGAAAAAGCCTACCATAAGATATAAAGCAAACATAATAAGAGAGTAATATTTGCCTAAAATATAAATTATGAATAACATAATCGGAATTTGGGGCGTGTATAGGATTGTTTTTGAATATAAACTTATTCCTTTATCAGGAACAATTTTAAGCCAAGGGTGGACTATTGTGAGTTGTGTGAATGTAGCTATAATTAAAAATAAAAAACATAATGCACACACAACAAGAGTGCCTATTGTAAGGGGCGTTTGTTCACCTTTATATATATATTGATTAAATATATCTTTGTAGCGTTTATTTATCATCTTTGTTTTTCGTCAGCTCTTTTCCAATTCTATCATATAATTCTTTATATTTTTTATCAAAAATATTTTCACTCCACATAATTAGCGCGTCTTCGTTGTTGTCTTGATAATATTTTTTTCTGACTCCCAGAGATTTAAAGCCGAATTTTTCATAAAGATGAATTGCTTTAAGGTTTGAAACACGCACTTCGAGCGTTATGTACTTAATTTTGTTTTTATAACATTCATCAATGGAAGATAATAGTAATACGTGGGCAAGTTTTCTGTTTTGAAAATGGGGATGGATAGATAAATTTGTAACATGTGCTTCATCCATGATTTTCCAGATACCCATGTAACCTATACATTTATCTGTGTCTGTTACAATACATTTATAAGAAGAAATTTTGTTATTTAATTCCGTTAAAAAAGACTCACGTGACCAATGATGTTCGCCATAGCATAATTCTTCAATTTGAAGAATGTCATCAATATGTTCGTGAGTCATTTTTTTGATTTTAAATTTCGTCATGCCATTATGGTAGCATAAAAAGTTATTTAACTAAAATGTTTCTGATAATTTAAAAGCTTGATGTTCAACATGGGCGTCAAAGTCCATTAAACCGCGGTTTAATTGAGAATATTTAGCATCTTTTGAGTTAAATTTAGCTTTTAAAAATTCATAAGAAACTTTAGGATCGCATTGTTCGCCGCAGGTGAATAAATCTACCGCAGCATAACCGTATTCAGGCCATGTATGAATAGCTAAATGACTTTCTGAAATTATAACAACGCCCGACACGCCGTGAGGAGCAAATAAATGAAAGCATTTATTAACAATTGTTGCGCCACATTCAAGGGCAGCTTCCATCATATATTTTTCAACCAATTTAGGATTATTTAAAACGTTGGGATCACACTCAAAAAATTCAGCCAGTATATGTCTTCCAAGATATTGTTGTTTTTCTTGCGTTGTTACATTTCCGATAGGTGTCATTATTGCCAATTCATATTCCCCCTTATATTTTACTGTTATTTTGTCCAAGACAAATATACAATATATCAAAAAAAACTACAATAGTGAAATTTGACTATTTTTTTAAAAAATTTTAACAATTGTTAATATCCCCAAACGAGCGAGCTTAAAAGCGTGAGCCGTGTGTAAAAAAGACAAGCGTTGAGCTTGGCTTTTTTACCTTACGATTGCGACGTAGGATATTGAGGCTGTTTGGCGACTTTAGCCAAACAGAGCCGAAATACCCACAGGAGCGATAG
>CALVET010000065.1 GCA_944326675.1 Candidatus Gastranaerophilales bacterium | reverse complement strand
TTCAAGATGAACAAACAACTCTTGAAGCACAATTAGAATCAATGAGATCTGAATTAGAAACAGTAAAAGAACAAATCAAATCTGATATAGATAGTTCAAAAATCAGTTTAAGCTAATAAATTAAAGTAAATAAGTTTAAATTCTGCCGATAAATTTCTTAAACATTAAAAGAACTTTATCGGCTTCTTTTTTAAATGTTTCGTAATCCGAATTATTTTGAACAACTATATTCCAATCACTATAACCATCGAGCGCAGTTTCAGTTTTATCATCTTTATTTACTAGAACACCTCTTTTAGCTCTATTAATTTCGCTGGATTCAACCCTAACCAAAAAAGCGCCTTGTTTTTTAAAAAAGTTCAATTCAGGCATGACTCTAACATCAGGAATAATAATGTTATCATATTGCGCTAAATTTTTTAGCCAAAACTCATCATTTTGCGCCCTGCCCCAATTACCCAGCTCAATTAAATCATTTCTATATAAATGTTTATTTTTTTCTATTTCATCAAAAGATAAGTTTTTTCTTTTTGCATATTCAAGTTTTATTGAATCGCCAATTCCGATTCTTTTAAAATCAGAAAGTTGTTCCAATAATATTTTTGCAAGAGTATCTTTTCCGCTATATTGCTTACCTGATATAACCATTATCTTTTTCATAAAAAAATTATAGGACAAAAAAAGACGAAATTAATACATTAAATATTAAGTTTTGTTAAATAAATAAAATAAATTTTATCAATATTTTTTTTAAAAATTACTTTACATAAATGTAGGAAGTTTAACTTTATGTATTACACACAAAACGGGGGAAATTATGTTGGATTTATTTATTAATCAAAAAGAAAACGTATCAGAACGTAAAAGTTTTTATGCTAAGCTTAATGAATACAAAATTTCAAAAAAATATAGAACAATTCTAAAAAATATCGCTTACATAAGTAAAAATTACAATCAAAAACAAGGATTTAGCGATTATCTAAAAGATGAAACAGACCTTAAAAAAGAAAATAACGAATTTAACAACAAAAATAAAGAAATAATACAACTACTTTAGTAAATAATGCCTGAATATCAGGCATTATTTATTTAATTTTTCTTTTAATTTATATGCTGCAGTTAATATTGGATCGATAGAACCGGAAAAAGGCGGCGCATAAGGCAAATCCAAATGCAATAAATCATCAACGGTAGCTCTTGATTTAAGAGCCGATGCAATTGTATTAATTCTTTGAGAAATATTATCCTTGCAGCCAATTCCTTGAGCGCCCAAAATTTCACCGCTTCTTTTATCGGCAACAATTCTTATCGTTATGTCATTCACGTTTGGCATGTAACTAGCCTTGTCTTTTTTTGTAATAGTTGCATATATTGGGACAAGATTAATTCTATCCTGATAATTAATTGCATCTTTATATGTCAAACCGGTTTTTGAAATTGTATAATCAAAAAAGCGAGTAATAGTAGATTTTAAAACACCGTCAAAATTTTCAAAATATTCGTCAGAAGTGGCATTTATAGCTGCAACTCTGCCTTCTTTATTTGCAATAGTACCAAGTCCTATATACGTTGGTATTCTTGTTATAATGCAATAGGCTTCAGTGCAATCTCCGCATGCGTAAATATTTTTATAATTAGTTCTCATTTTTGTATCAACATAAATTGCTCCGGTAGAACCAATATGAATTCCTGATTTTTTTGCAACTTCAACATTAGGAGATGCACCTGTTGCTAATACGCAAAAATCAGCAAATATTTCATCACCTTTATCAGTAATTGCGCTTTTAAAATTATTCTTCTCGTCAACCTCAAATTTAACAATTTTTCTTGAAAAATAAGGTTCTATGTGTGTATCACACTTTGAAATAATTATATCTTGAATAATTTTAGAAAAATCATCATCAAAGTCTGACGCAAGCCTGTCTTTTGATTCAATCAGTTTTACATCAAGCCCGTTTTTAATAAAAGCCTCGGTTAACTCAATTCCTATATAGCCGCCTCCGACAAGTAAAACGCTTTTTGATTGAAGCATTTTATTTTTTATATTCACTCCATCATCTAAACTTCTTAGAGTAAAAATATTATTTGCATGTACATTTTCGACTTTCGGAACATTTACTTTTGCACCAAGAGCCAAAATTAATTCATCATAAAAAATATGATTTCCGTTTATTAATATGCAATTTTTTTCAGGAAATATTTCTTGAGCTTCATGGTTTAAAAAAACAGGAATTCCTTTATCGATAAAATCTTGCGGTGTCCTTACAATGAGTTTATTTATATCATCAACACTGCCTTCTATGTAATATGGTAAACCGCACAGAGAATATGCAATCTTATCTTCATTTGTATAGAGCTCAACATGATTTTCAGGCTCTAGTCTTTTTGCTTTGGAAGCAGCTTTAGCTCCTGCTGCTCCACCTCCTATTACAACAATTTTTTTCATGGTAAATTTATACTAAACAAAGGAGAATAATTTTGTATCTGACAGGTGGGCAATTCAAAGGACATAAAATAGAAGTGCCGAAAAATACAAAACCGACGCTTTCAAAAGTAAGAGAAAGCATATTTAATATGCTTCAGCAATTTACCTTTGAAAACAATACATTTTTAGACATGTTTGCAGGAAGCGGAATTATGGGGCTTGAAGCAGCTTCAAGAGGCTATAATTCAACAGAACTTGAAATTAGCCCAACCACAGCAGGGGTTATTAAGAAAAACTATGAAAAAATTAAACAAAAACCAAACATAACAATAACAGACAGCCTAAAATATAAAACCGAAAAAAAATTTGATATTATATATTTAGATCCACCTTGGGACTTTGACTATGGTCCTGTAATTAAAAAAGCATACACCCTTCTTTCAAAAGAAGGAATAATAATTGTGGAATACGATAAGCAGAAAGAATTGAATTTAGAAGAAATAATATTAAAACAAAACCTGAATTTAAAAATATTGAAGTCCAAAAAATACGGCAGGTGCCTAATTTGCATAATAAGCAGAAAATGTGAAGAAATGTAACAAAAGAGTATATACTCTTTATATAACATAGACAATATTTTTATACAAAAATTGTTTATTAATATAAGAGAATAGAACACACGTTACACACACTAAACTAAAGAAAGAGGACGACTATGGGTTGGGTTACACTGGCACTAAGAAAGACGGAGTTGAAAAGAACTCATGCCACCTACCAATTGGAAGATTTACAAATTTCAAGAGAAAAAAGAAGGATGGCAAGAGAATACCACGCTGAACAAGTAAGCGTAGAAAATGACAAAAATTCACAAATAAGAGAAATTCAAGACAGCTACAATTACGATAAACAATCAATTTATGACGATATGTCTGCTCTAAGAGAAGCAGCAAAAGAAGCTGACGAATCATCATCTACTTATGAATACAATGGTTTCACATTATCAGATTATCAAAGTCAACTAGATGATTTAAAAGAAAATTACAACTATCAAACAGGTGAAGCTCAAACATACTGGGAAGATGAACTTGCAATGATTGAAGAAGAATCAAATGATACAGAAACAAGCCTTGATCAACAACAAGTTGAAATTGAAACATTAATGGAAAACGTAAGCCAAGAAATGCAATCTGTATCAGAAGCAATAAGCAGCGAAATTCAAAATTCAACAATTAAGCTCTCATAGCTTAACAACATAGCCTCTAAAATTTAGTTATAGTAACGTAAAAACGGAGTATTTTAATACTCCGTTTTTTAATTTATTAGCCTCCAAAGACTCTATCTTCTTTATCGGAAGTACTTTCTGTATTATCTACCCTTGATTCATAAAACATGGACATTTGAGTCGGATTTATTCTCGGATATTTTTCTTTAACATCTTTAATTTCTTGATTAATTCTATAGGCATTAATTTCACCTTGAGTAACTCTGCCATCGTGATTAGTATCAATTTCGGTAAAATTTGATAATACCGTATCCATCAATGAAGACATGGAAGAACCGCCTGATGCACACAATTGAGAAAGTTCATTATACGTCATACCTTGAGATCTTAATTTAGCGGAATAATTTGTTATATCATCTGTAGTAATTAATCCGTCTCCGTCTAAATCAATTTGATTAAAATTTGTCATCATATAACTTCTGAAAGTTTGATTAACGGTATATCTGATTGTGTCGCTGTCAGGATTTAAAATATTTTCCATAGAAAGACCGTTTGCGCCGTTTAACATTAAAAGATAGTTTGCATTTAAACCTGAAATTGCGCCTGAAAATAAACTCGAACCAATTAAATTAGCCATAACATTACCTCATAATAATTTTCATATACATTTTAAGATTTTTTTTGAAAAAGTAAACCCAATAAACGTATGAAAAAACAGAAAAAATAATGTAACATATTAAAATAATAATATTCAAACGCTTGCCAATAGTCTTGTTTATGAGAAAATTATAGTATAATCAGAAATACTATTTTTAGAAAAGGAAATTAAATATGCCAAGAAAAACAGCACTGGAAAAAATCCGCAATATTGGTATTGCTGCGCACATCGACGCAGGTAAAACTACCACAACAGAGCGTATTTTATTCTATACAGGTAAAACACATAAAATCGGCGAAGTACACGACGGTGCAGCAGTAACCGACTTTATGGAACAAGAAAGAGAAAGAGGTATCACAATTCAATCAGCAGCCGTAACTGCTTCTTGGAAAGGACACCAAATTAACATCATCGACACCCCCGGTCACGTTGACTTTACAATCGAAGTAGAACGTTCATTACGTGTATTAGACGGTGTTGTAGCAGTATTTTGCGCAGTTGGCGGTGTACAATCACAATCCGAAACAGTATGGCGCCAAGCAAACAGATATGAAGTACCGAGAATGGTATTTGTTAATAAAATGGATAGAACAGGTGCAGATTTCTACCGTGTAGTTGACCAAATTAAAAACAGACTTGGTGCAAATGCGGTACCTATCCAACTTCCAATTGGTGCTGAAGATAAATTTACAGGTCTTGTTGATTTAATGACAATGAAAGCTGAAATTTACACAAATGACCTTGGTACAGACATTAAAGAAGAAGATATTCCTGATGATTTAAAAGATAAAGCTCAAGAATACAGAGATGCAATGGTTGAAGCTATTGCTGCTGAAGATGATGCACTAATGGAAAAATTCTTCGATGATCCTTCTTCAATAACAGTTGAAGAATTAAAAGCGGGCTTAAGAAAAGCTGTTTGCAACAATAAAATTGTTCCTGTATGCTGCGGTACGGCTTTCAAAAACAAAGGCGTACAACTTTTATTGAATAACGTTGTTGACTACATGCCTTCACCTGTTGATGTAAAAGCAATCGAAGGTGAACTTGAAGACGGCACAAAAGTTGAACGTCATTCATCAGATTCAGAACCTTTCTCAGCTCTTGCATTCAAAGTTATGACAGACCCGTTTGTTGGACGTTTAACATTCTTGAGAGTTTACTCAGGTTCAATCTCATCAGGTTCTTATGTTTTAAATGCTACAAACGGCAAAAAAGAACGTATATCATGATTGGTTAGAATGTATGCAGATCAACGTCTTGAAGAACAAGAAGTATACGCAGGCGACATCTGTGCAGCAGTTGGTTTAAAAGATACAACAACAGGCGACACGCTGTGTGATGAAAAAGCTCCTATCATCTTAGAAAGAATGAGCTTCCCTGAGCCCGTTATTTCAGTTGCAATTGAACCAAAAACAAAAGCTGACCAAGACAAAATGGGTATCGCTTTACAAAAACTTGCAGAAGAAGATCCGTCATTCAGAGTTAAATCAGACACTGAAACAGGTCAAACAATTATCTCAGGTATGGGCGAATTGCACTTGGATATCATTGTAGACCGTATGTTAAGAGAATTTAAAGTTGAAGCAAACATCGGTAAACCTCAAGTTGCATATCGTGAAACAATCAGAGGAACAGCTGACCAAGACTCAAAATTCATCCGTCAATCAGGTGGTAAAGGTCAATATGGTCACGTTAAAATCAAAATATCTCCTGCCGGAGAAAACGAAGGTTTTGTATTCGAAAATAAAATCGTCGGCGGTGCTATTCCTAAAGAATACATTGAACCTGCCAGAAAAGGTATGGAAGAAGCTCTTGAAGGCGGTATCTTAGCAGGATATCCTATGATTGATGTTAAAGTTGAACTTTACGACGGAAGCTACCACGAAGTTGACTCATCTGAAATGGCATTCAAAATTGCAGGTTCTATGGCAATCAAAGAAGGTGCTAAAAAAGCTCAACCTTGCATATTAGAACCTATGATGAAAGTAGAAATTGAAATTCCGGATGAATTTACAGGTACAATCATTGGTGATATCTCAAGACGTCGTGGTAGAGTTGAAGGTCAAGAACCTCAAGGAAACACAGGCAACGTTATTGTTAGAGCAATTGTTCCTCTTGCAAATATGTTTGGTTATGCAACAGATTTGCGTTCAAATACACAAGGTAGAGGTACATTCTCAATGGAATTTAAATGTTACGAACAAGTTCCTGCAAATATTGAAAAAGAAATTATTTCAAAATCTGCAGCTTCTGATAACTAACAATTTAAAAAACAATAAAAATTTAAAAGCAGATATATTTTTATATCTGCTTTTTTATAAAAAAAACCGCCCTTATAAGGCGGTAAATTTGTAAACCTAACTATAATCCCCCATTTCAGATAAATAATTAATTTATATAATTATTTACAAACATTTGATACAAAAGATACAAAATCGAAAAAACTTTCCTTAACAAAATCAACAGCCAAAGTTTTCAATGATATATCTTCAATTCTTCTAAAAGCTATATTAATAGGGTCTTGTGCACATTTAAATTTGCTTCTTATGTCCCTATTATCAATTCGCTCTAGATTTCTTCTTAAAGCCTGAGTATTATCCTTCACCTCGAACGGATTAAATTCTTCTTCAAATACATTTTGATAACTTCTTGTACGTGTCATATTTACTCTCTCTTAATATATATCCTTTATATATTAATAAAGTATTTTTTAAATATAAAATTGCGCATTTTGTTTATATTTTTTATATACAAATTAAATAATCGCCAAAAGCCAGTTATAGCTTAAAATTTATATTAAGAAATATTAAGAAATATATTTTGAACAAAATAATCGTTTTGTCGTTATAATATATGTAAGGAATAAAAAAATGGATAAACTATCTGATTTATTAAAAGAAGCACGACCTTTATACAGGCAAAGAAAAAGAAGAAAAGCTATGGCAAAATTATTTGTTATGCTGTTTATTCCTGCTTTTCTTTTTTCAGGTGCAATTCATATGTATAATCAAGGGAATGACTTATATTTATCACTAAGTTCTAACACATTGCAAAAGCAACTTCTTGAAGATGAATTTGCACTTCAAAAGGTAAAATAATTGAAAGATATAATAAATAAAAATCGACAAAGAATACGACAAATCATCAAAAAGTTCACAGGAACACAAAACGAAGATTTAGAACAAGAGGTTTATATTAAAACCTTTCTTCATCTTGACAAATATAAAGAACAAAATAAATTTTCAAAATGGATAAGCACAATAGCTGCAAATATATGCAGA
The DNA here is from genome assembly GCA_944326675.1 of Candidatus Gastranaerophilales bacterium. Lineage (GTDB taxonomy): Bacteria > Cyanobacteriota > Vampirovibrionia > Gastranaerophilales > Gastranaerophilaceae > RUG14156. The sequence goes on along the minus strand of CALVET010000065.1, from coordinate 51,372 downwards.
GATTATTTAAAAAGTTCTTATTTTAGACATCAAAACAACTCTGTAAATGACGAATATACACTAGATTCCATTAAATCTGCACAAAACCCTGAAAAAGAATATACAAGTAAGGAAAGACAAAAAATAATATTAAAAGAAATAAATGCTCTTCCAAAAAAAATGAAAGAAGTAATCATATTGTACGAATTTGAAGATTACTCATACGAAAAAATTTCAGAAAAATTAAAAATTCCTCAAGGAACAGTCAAATCAAGAATAAATAACGCAAGAAAAATACTTAAAGAAAAACTACATTTTTTATTAACAGAGGATTAAATAAATGAAAAAAATTGTTCTAGCTATAATCTTTATATTTTTGTCGGTTAATTTAACAGTTTTTGCAAATAATAACCCCAATGACTACACCAAAAAACCAAGTTGCAAAGAAAAAAAAGAATTTATGCAACTACTTGACAGTAAGCTCAATTTCACAACTGAACAAAAAGCTGTTTTAAAAGAAAATGGCAAAAAAAACAGAAAAGAAATGGAAAAAGTAGTTAAAAAAATGGAAAAATTGCAGCATGAAATTAAAGCAATATACACTTCATCAAATTCCAAATTAGAAGCAGATATAAAATCAAGCACCAAAAAAATGCAGCTTGTGCTATTAAAACAAGAAGCAGACAACCTAAGAAAAAAACACAGAGAAGAATTTGAAAAAATTCTGACAAATGAACAAAAAATCGAATTCGAAAAATTCAGAAAAGAGCTTTTAATAAAAAAAGCTAATCAATAAATCTTGCAGAGATTTTACCGCTTCCTATATTTTTTCCTGCTGCATCAAAATAATCAACATCGACCATTGATGAACAATTCGTACGCTTTGCGATATCATTTATATTTTCAGAAGCTTTTTTTGCACCATTCTTTGCTTTTTTTGCAGCTCCGCTTACTGCATCTTTTGCTTTTTGAGAAGCTTCTTTTGCTTTTGTTTTAAAGTTATTAAAAGCATTTTTAAAAGTTTCTTTAGTACTTTCAGATTTTACAGATGAATAAAATTCTTTTGCCTTGGCAGCAGCGCTTTTTATGGTTTCTTTATTAAGTTTACCTTTTTTAACCGCATAAACCAATGCTCCTCCAACAGCCAAAATTGTTCCTATTGAAATGAATTTATCAATTTTTGCTCTTAGCTTGCTTTTCTGAACAGAACGTTTAATACTATTAGGTGCAGAAACACCGCTATAAGCATTCCCTGTTCGAATATAAGCGTTCAAAGAGCCGCCCATGCCTAATACTCGTCTTCCGCCGACGTCAGAAATTCTATTACCATACATACCATATAATCCTTCAAACATATTATAATAAAGTATTTTTTTATTAAAAAATTGCCTGAATTATAAATTTTTTGTTATATATTTTAAATGAACAAAATTAAAACACATATTATTATAATTAGCATTGTGTTTTTGCTTTTTAGCATTTTTCTTTTTGGCAAAACGGGAAATATGCTCATAGATTTTTCAAGAGAAATCTACATTCCATTTCAAATGCTGAAAGGAGAAATTTTACAAAAAGACATTTTTCTTATATATGGTTTTTGGGGCTATTTTATAAACGAATTATTATATAAAATATTCCCGAATATAAAAACACTTTTGATTGAAGCTCATATCCTATCATATTTTATTGCAATCGGGTTTTATCTGATTGCAATAAATTACACCAAAAAAACCTATGCGCTTATTTTTACATTATTTTTTATTAGTATAAATATATTTTCAAATTCTATTTTTTCTTTTGTTGTCCCGTATTCTTTTGCAATGCTATGGGCAGTTTTTGCTATAACATATGCATTTTATTTTTTAATTAAAAATAAATTAAATCTGGTTTTTTTATTTTTAGGTTTAGTATTTGTAAATAGAGTTGAATTATTTATTTTACTTTCCATAGGGCTTATTTTTTATTTAATAATTAAAAAAATAAATTTTACAAAAAATATACTCTATATCTTTATTTTTCCCATATTTAACCTTTTTTACATAATAATAAACAAAATTTCAACAAATGATATATTGAATAATTTAAACTACCTTAAAATAATGTCAAATACTCAGGCAATAAGACATCTTTATAAGTTGACAGGAGTGTTTTTTTCAAAGCAATATTTTATTCAATGCATAGAAGAAACAATAATTTTCATTCTGGCAATCGTAATCAGTTATTTTTTATTCAAAAAAAATCTCAAAATATCTGCTTTCGGTTTTATAACGATAATATTTCTTTTATTTAACCAAGACGGGCATTTCTTTTGTCTGGGAGCGGTTTTTTTGGTAGCTATTGCAATTCTAAACTACAAAAAATTAAACTCAAACGACATAATTTTAGTTTATTTTTCAATAGTAATGTCATCAAAAGCAATTTTTAACACAAGCTATTTAGGATACGGGAATTTTGGCTTTATATATGTATTATTTAGTTATTTTATATTATGTTCTTACTTTATTTCAAAAAAATTCCTAATATCAATTATAACCATCCTTTTAATTACTCAAAATATTTCAAATGCAGTCTATTACAAATTACACCCAAAATACAAAACAAAAACAAACAATATTTATCTGACAAAAGAATTTAAAAATATATTTGATAAAACTAATGACTTTATAAACAAAAACATAAAAAAAGATGAAAGCTTCATAGTTCTTCCTGAAGGACAAATTTTTAATTTTATTCATAAAAAACCATGGGGTTTTTATAATTCAACTTTTACACCACTTGACTTTGAAACTTTTAAAGACAGAGCATTTATTGAAAAATTAAAACAAAATAAAACCGAATATATAATATTTTTCCCGAGAAATACGCTAGAATACGGCAAAGCACCAATTTGCCATAATTACGGAGTTGATTTTTGCGTATATGTTATGGATAATTATACAAGAATAGCAATTATTGAAGATAATTATAAGGTTTTGATTTTTAAGAAAAATGAAAAATAAAGAAACAATAGGAATACTGCAATTCGGTTGCGCTAAAAATCTTGTAGATATGGAATTAATGCTGGGTTTGTTAGTCAAAAATGGCTACAAATACAGCCTTGATCCCGATAATGAAAGCATAAAAACAGTCATTATAAACACTTGTTCATTTATCCATGATGCCGAAAAAGAAAGTATTAAAGCAATAATGGACATGATAGCCAAAAACAAAAGAATAATTTTAACAGGCTGTCTTGTTCAAAAATATAAAGAAGAATTAGTTAAACTGCTTCCCGAGATAACAAACTTTATCGGCGTTAGCGACTACGACAAAATCATTGAAGCAATTGAAAATAAAAAATATATAAATATATCCGAAAAACCGAACTATTGTTATAGAGAAGATATTAAAAGAGAACAAATAACAGTAGGTTCATCGAGCTATCTGAAAATTGCCGAAGGCTGTTACTACAATTGCGGCTATTGTGTCATACCACAATTAAGGGGCGGGTATAAATCAAGAACAATAGAAAACATAGTAAAAGAAGCACAAGAACTTGCACAAAAAGGTGTATCGGAAATTATTTTAATCGCTCAAGATACAACAAGCTATGGACTTGATATATACAAAAAACCGATGCTTGCAAAACTTCTTGAGGAATTAAATAAAATTGAAAATCTCAATTGGATTAGAGTTATGTACGCATATCCTACCAATTTTAACGACGAATTAATTAATGCAATGGCAAATCTGGATAAAGTAGTTAAATATATCGATATACCCCTTCAACATTCACACCCCGATGTTTTAAAAAGAATGAAACGCCCTGTGATCGACTATGAAAAATTTATTGCAAAAATAAGGAAAAAAATTAAAAATGTTTCTTTAAGAACAAGTTTTATCGTAGGCTATCCCCAAGAAACAGATGAAGAATTTCAACATCTTTGCAATTTTGTAAAAAAAATAAAATTCGACAAAGTGGGTGTTTTTGCTTATTCAAGAGAAAAAAACACATACGCATATTCTCTAAAACCGCAAGTTAAAGCGGCAATCAAAAATAAAAGAAAAAGAGAATTAATGAAAATTCAAAAAGAAATTTCATTAAATATAAATAAGGGCTTCATAAAAAAAACAATTCCGTGTATAATAGAAGAACTCCACAGTGATGGTACGATAATAGCAAGAAGTTATAAAGACGCACCCGAAGTAGACGGTCTTGTATATATCAAATCAAAAGAATACTTAACACCGGGTGATATTGTGAACGTCAAAATCACAAAAGCAACATGCTACGACCTATACGGTGTGGTATAATATTAGTATAAGATATTAGATAATCGAGAGCAGTTATGCAAAAAAAAACAAAAACGGAATCAATCGACACAAAATTAGCAATTTTGCCCATAAGTTCAGTGGCTCAATCTCTTAATGTTCACCAAAGAACATTAAGAATATATGATAAAGAGGGCATTTTATCACCGAACAGAAGCGATAAAAATCGCAGAAATTACAGTATTGACGACTTGGAAAAGGCAAAGCTTGTTGTATTTTTAACAAGAAATTTAGCTCTAAACCTTTCAGGTGTTAAAATTATCCTTGCAATATTAGAAGAAAATAAAATTGAACCTAAAGACTATCTTAAATACATCAATAAAGTTGCTAAACTTGCCAAAATAAATGAAGCTATGCAAGAAAATAACGTAGAAAAATCCTCAAACAGAGGAAGAAAAGCCAAAAACAAACAAAGCTAACTATCGATTATTTTATTGTATGCTTCATAGGCTTTATAAGAACTTCTTGCCAAAGGCGCAACAATGGGTAGAATTTTAGTATATTTTTTTATAAATTCCTCAATTTTATTATATTCATCTAGCGTATAATATTTTTTAACTTCTAAATGCCTTTTTGATGGTTGTATATATTGACCTATAGTCACAATATCCAAACCAACATTATTAAGGTGAACAAGAAGCTCTTTAATTTCATCCTCAAATTCGCCAAGTCCAAGCATGAAACCTGATTTTGTAATCATTCCTTTTTGCTTTGCATATTTTAAAACATCAAGCGTACACTCATAATCAGCCATTTGACGAGCAATCGGATATAAACGTTTTATTGTTTCGATATTGTGATTAAATACATCCGGTTTTTGACTAATTACTCTATCAAGAGCAATATGATTACCCTTAAAATCAGGTATCAACACCTCAATTTTAACATCAGGATTTAAACTCCTTACTTCCTTAATTGTTTTTTCATAGTGAATTGAACCGTAGTCATTATTTTCTTTTAAATCATCTCTTGTAACAGAGGTTATAACACAATATTTGAGATTAAGTTCTTTTACCGCAACAGCAACATTATGGGGCTCATTTTCATCCGTAGAAAGAGGGGTTTTTTGTGAAATATTACAAAATGCGCAATTTCTGGTGCATGTATCCCCTAAAATCAGAAAAGTTGCCGTTCTGGATGAATAACATTCACATTTATTAGGACACCTTGCACCATCGCAAACTGTATGAAGGTTATTTTTTGAGATAATCTTTTTAACAGCTTTAAATTCTTTGTTATCCAAAGAAGCAATTTGTGTTTTTAAATAATTTGGTAAACGAAGCCTATCTGCCATTTTTTAACACCTCGCTTACAATTTCAGCAAAACTCGGATGCGGAAAAATAATATCATCAATTTCATCAATTGGAATTTTTCTGTCTATTAAAATGTTGAACATAGAAATTAATAAGTCTGCATCCTTAGAAACCACGTGTGCACCTTGAATTAAATTATCCTTTATAATAACCTTAACTAAGCCGTCAGCAGCATTATCACACCATGACTTTGCAATAGAAGTTATTAATGTTTTCTTTATTATATATTCATCTTTATTTTTAATATCCTGTTCTCTTAAACCCACAGAAGCAACCTCAGGAAGAGTGTATATAACAGATGGCACAGGTTTTTTAATAACGGGTTTATTAAATAATATTTTTTTCATAACACATTTTGCCTGATAACTTCCTGCATGGGCAAGCATTATTTCTGAATTTGCATCGCCGATAACGTAAAGATTGTCAAAATCAGTTGAAAAATCTTCATATATTTTGAGTTTAAAATTTTCCTTGCAGCCTGAAATTAAAATTTCCGGTATCACAGGTCTTCTTCCGACACAAGAAAGTATCAAATCCACATCAAAGGTTTTTGAAGAATTAAGCGTGACTGTATTATTTTTAGTCTCAGTTATAAAATCATCTTTATAAAATTCAATATTATTTGATTTTAATATTCTCTCAATTCTTTTTTGTACATCAATGTCGCACAAAGGAGCAATTACAGACGCCTTTTCAATAAGCTTTACATTTACGCCGAGCATAGAAAAAATCATTGCCCATTCAAGACCGATTGCGCCCGAACCAACAATAGCAATAGACTTGGGTAATTTTGATATATTGTAAATATCATCTGAACTCAAAATAAATTCATGGTCAAATTCCAAGCCCTTTAATTCAACAGGTTTTGAGCCGGATGCAATAATAATATTTTTAGCCTGATAATAATTATCATCAGCAGAAATTTGAATTTCATTATCAATAACACAAATCTCCGCATGAGCTTTAATCAAAGTAATATTTCTCTTTAAGGAAGGCTCAAGAACTTTATTAAACTTAGAAACAATTTCTGTTTTTCTCTCAAGGATTTTATGCCAGCTGAAATTTGGAGCGGAAAATAACTGAATTCCGAGTTTATCTGCATCTTTTAATTCTTTTATTAAATTTGCGCAATGCATAATAGCCTTTGTAGGAATACAACCCTGATTTAAACAGGTGCCTCCTAATTCAGCCTGTTCAAAGGCAATAACCTTTAGATTGTTTTTTATTGCAATTTCACACGCTTCTAAACCTGCAGGACCTAAACCAACTATAGCTAAATCATACATAATCACTACTCCAAAATGTTATTTATTAATTATAGAACTAACTACATCATTTGCAACCACATAAGCGCCTGACCAACAATTTTGCAAATTAAAACCTCCACAAAAGCCGTCAACATTAATTATTTCACCGCAAAACCATAAATTAGGATTAATTTTAGATCTGCAGTTTTTATCAAGTTCATCTAAACTGACTCCACCCGCGTTAACAATTTCGCCTGACGAAGCACATGATAAAATCTTTAATTTTAATTCAGAATAAGAAATTAATTTTTCTTTTGATACTTCTGCAGCTTTTTTATTTTCTTTTCCGACAATAACAACCGCCAAAGATTTTGGAATAAAATTTGAAAGTAAAGTTAAAACTGTTTTTTTAGGAAATTTTTTTGTTAACTCAATCAAATCATTAGGTTGAAAAAGTTTTATATTTATTTCATAAGGAAAATTTTTATAAGCATTCAAAGATGAAATTTTAAATATCAAAGGCCCTGAAACCCCATCATTGGTAAATATAAAATCACCATCCAAAGATTTGACACTAACACCTTTAGGGTAATTATTTGCATTTTCAATTTTCAGGGCACAAAGAGCTTTTTTAAAATCAACACAAGTATGCGAAAAACTTTCTATTAAATCTTTTGTATCCCGAGAACCGCAGCAAATGACAATTTTATCATATTTTTTTAACTCAAGATTTGAATTAATTTTTTTATTAATCAATCTTATATGCCCAAAAGAATTCAACTTATTAAGCAATTTATTTCTAACATCTTTTGCACTTTGAGAAACAGGAAAAACTCTCATATCAGATTCTACATAGGTATCAACTCCTATTGATTTAAAAAAATCAATACTATCAAAGTTAGAATGTTTATAAAATATTGAATATAAAAATTTTTCACCTCTTGGGTAATTTTTAACAAAATCTCTTACATCTTCTAATGCATTTGTTATATTACATCTGCCATTACCCGTAGGGAGTATTGTTCTTAATATTTGCCCTTTATCATATAAATCCAAACTAAAATTATTAAAATTGTGCTTTTTGAACAATTCTAAAATATTTATTGCGCAATATACACCGCTTGGGCCAAGACCAACTATAGCAATCTTAAAATTATTTTGGCAGCACTGTTCCATACAAAAAAACATCCTCAGGATTTTGCAGTTCATCATATAAATCTGAAATTGTTTTATTAAAAACAGGATGAACCAAATCAGACTTAACTTCCAGCATAGGAACAAGAACAAAGGCTCTTTCATGCATAAAAGGATGAGGTATGGTTAAAATATCGCCATTTGAAATTATTTTATCATCATACATTAAAATATCTATATCAATTACCCTTTGACCCCATTTTTCGGTTTTTACCCTGCCAAGCTTTTGCTCGATTGTTTTACAATATTCCAATAGCTCCATAGGTGAATAATCGGTATCCAGAGCAATTGCAGCATTAACAAACCAATTTTGGTTTTTATTTCCCCAAGGCTCTGTTTCATAAAAAGAAGAGGTCTTTACAATTTTTATTTTATCACTCATACCGAGCAAACCTACCGCATTTTGTATATTTGCCGCTCTATCATTCAAATTTGAACCAATAGATAAAAAAACTCGTGCCATTTAATAATTATACCTCAGTTATATATTTAACATTTTATATTTCTTTTGTTATAATATCAATATAATAGTTTTTCAAGAGGAGCCTATGAATAAAAATCAATCAACCGGCATCATCGTAATAGTTGCTATTATTTTGATAGCCCTTCTTTCAATAGCTTTTGAAGGTCCCCAAACCTCAACAAGCGAGATATCATATACACAATTTTTAAATAAAGTCCAAATGGGCTCTATTGAAAGTGTAGTTATATCAAAAGATACATTACTTGCTACACCTAAAGAATCAGCAGAAAATAAAAAAGCACAAACAACTGAAACAGAAAATAATAAACAAATAAAAACAACAAATCCGCTAAATATCAACAAAATTCAATCCAAAAATCCAAAAACGCAATATAGGGTTGAGATACCTTCAAATGATGAAGATTTGTATGACGTATTAAAAGATTCAAATGTTGAAATTAACATCCAAAAACCCCAAGACGGTTCATGGATGAGTATCATAGGAACAGTAATCATTCCTATAGTATTTGTTGCAATTATGATTATCTTAATCTTAAAAGGTATTCAACAAACTGGTTCATCAGCACTTAACTTTGGAAAATCAAAAGCTAAATTATTAGCTGATGACAAAGTAAAAATTACATTTAAAGACGTTGCAGGTATAGATGAAGAACGTCAAGAACTGGAAGAAATTGTAGATTTTCTTAAAAATAGTGAAAAATACACAAAATTAGGTGCTAAAATCCCAAAAGGAGTACTTTTAGTAGGCGCCCCGGGTAAAGGTAAAACCTTGATGGCAAAAGCAGTTGCAGGCGAAGCAGGTGTACCTTTCTTTTCAATATCAGGTTCAGACTTCGTTGAAATGTTTGTCGGTGTCGGCGCAAGCAGAGTTCGTGACCTTTTAAAAAAAGAAAAAAAACATCAACCTTGCATGATATTTATCGATGAAATTGATGCTGTCGGACGTCAAAGAGGTGCAGGCATGGGCGGCGGACACGATGAACGCGAACAAACACTAAACCAATTACTTGTTGAAATGGATGGTTTTGATGAAAATACAAATATCATTGTAATCGCAGCAACAAACAGACCTGATATTTTAGATAGTGCTCTACTTAGACCCGGAAGATTTGACAGACAAATCTACGTCAACGAACCCGACGTAAAAGGCAGAGAAGAAATCCTTAAAGTTCACGCCAAAAATAAAAAACTTGCGCCCGATGTAGATTTAAAAGCGCTTGCAAAAAGAGTTCCAGGGTTTACAGGAGCAGATTTAAAAAATCTTTTAAATGAAGCAGCGCTGCTTGCAGCAAGAAATGACGGCGAAGTTATCACAATGGATGATATAGATAAATCTATCGACAGAGTTATTGCAGGTATCGAAAAGAAATCAACCGTATTAACTCAAGAAGACAAAGAAAGAACGAGTTACCACGAAGCCGGACATGCGGTTATTTTAAAACTTCTTGAAGATTGCGAAGAAGTGCAAAAAATATCCATCATTCCCAGAGGCAGAGCCCTAGGTTTAACTTGGTACACTCCAAAAGATGACTCTAAACATCAAACAAAAAGAAAGCTCCTTGCACACATCACAGACCTTTTAGGCGGAAGAGTAGCAGAAGAACTTGTATATGGAGACAATGTTTCAACAGGCGCATCTAATGATATGCAAAGAGCAACAAAAATAGCAAGAAAAATGGTTAGTCAATGGGGTATGTCAGATAAAATGGGAAGTATGACATACGGTGAACCTCAAGAACATGTTTTCATGGGGCGTGATTTTGGTCAAACAAAAGACTACTCCGAGCAAGTTGCTTATGAACTTGACACTGAAGTTAAAAAAATAATTGATGAAAAATATCTTCTTGCAAAAAATATACTAACTGAAAATAGAGATATTTTAAATGAATTAGCTATGTCATTATTAGAACACGAAACAATTAGCGCTGAAGAATTTGATGAAATAATTGAAAAAGTCAAAAAAAGACGAGAAAACGCCTAAATTTAAAATTAAATAAAATAAAAAATCCTCTATTTTAGAGGATTTTTTATTAATAACTTTTGTAACAAATAACCCTCAAAAACTAAAGAAACAAAGAAAATATGCCGTATTTTAAAATGGTAAGAGTATGTTAGTGAGCGAAAAATTATGATTAGTTTTAACGGCGGGGATTATCACCAATACTTTAGAGCAAGTCAACAAGACTATGGAACTCAAACAAACAAAAAACCTAATGTACTAACATCACAAGAAGCAAATCAACTTCAAGAAGAAATACTTGAATTTCATGCTTCAAAAAACTCTAACAAAGCACTTCAGGAAGCTACATCAAATATGCTTGATGAAAATTTAGCAAATGAAGTAGCAGACGCGCTAAGCAAGAATGAATGGTTTGCTTAATCAGCCTCTTCTTTAGGAGGTTCAATTGATTGCACGGGAGGCGGAACCAATAAATCATCATTTTTTACTTCAACTTTTGGTTTCAACTCCTGCTTGATTTTGGGCATAATATTGGGCTTAAAATCTGAGTTATTGTTCTTTTCGTCAGCTGCCGTTTTTTCGTCATACTGAGGATATTGGGGCTGCTCAACTGTTTGCTGCTGCTGTATTAAATTTCTTGTATAAATTGTAATTTTATAGGTAGGTAAGTTTTCAGAAGTTTCTTCCGGGTTTATATTTTTCCCATGGAAAGATATAACAACTTCATCATCCCCTGAAACGCTAAACATATTTGACAATAGCAATTCAGAAATATTTCCCTTAAGAGGAGTTAGCTCATAAGACGAAAAGCCTTGGGAGTATTTTGAAAGAATTATGTAATTGGATTTTGAATTTAATTTTTCGATTGCAATATTATAATCACTATAAGAATCAATACTTATTATATTTATTCCGGGAAATACGGAAGCAACATCAGACGATGTCATATTCATTACATTAAAAGTTTTGGAATTAAAAGTAATTTTTGAAATCGCAAGCTTATCGTAATTATATATATACAAGCAACCGTTAACAAGAAACAATCTTGAATACTTTGAAATGTTCAATTCTTGCAAAGGTGAAAAGCGATTGTTATATATAAAAATATTATTATCTTCATCGGGTTCAGATACAACAAACTCGCCTGTTTTTAGCTCAACACCCTGTTTATAGTCACTCCAGCGATTATTTTGGTAATCATATGTATAAGATAGTTTTAAATCCGCAATATTTGAAAAAATACTCTTTCTCAGCTGAGCAAAAACATCTGATAGAATTGATTGTTCAACATTTTCTTCAAAATTAAGCTCAGGAATACTGTATGGATAATCGTTTCTAAAGTTTTCTTCGCTATAACTTCTTTTTTTATCCAAATAGCTCATTACAACAGAGCAAAGTGCAGAATTTTTCTTGCTTTTGAGATAATAATTATAAGCATTTTTAAATTCGTTTTTCATTTCTTGAGTAGTTGTTGCATATATTTCAGGAGAGAAAATAAATTTTCTAAAATCTCTATAAATAATTTCATAACAAGAATCTTGGATGTATTGATTTTCTGTTGTATTTGCCAAGTTTTCAAAATCTGATATTTTATTAGCTAATTTTTTTGGCTTCATATATAGATTTAAGCCCACAGAAACAGGGGAATTATATCTTGCTCTTAATTTAATATATTGTTGGAAAGGATAAGAAAGATATTTTGAATACTTCTTTTCTATTATTTTATTATCAGGATATAAATATAATGTATTATAATCACCATAAACGGCAATTCCGACATTTTTAAACTTTTTATTCAATAAACTTGTGCAAGATTTTACCTTTGCCGGGGTTAAAACTCCGCCGCAACCGGTTTCATCTTCTTTTAGCATACTCTCATTTGTAAGATGAGGAAGTTTATCCATCTCAGTTAAATAAGAGGCAAAAACCTGTTCTTTTTTTTCAATCGAATCTTGAGAATATTTTAAATATAACGCCAAAAAAGACTCGACATCCGCAAGATTAGTCAATAAATCCTTGTAATTATTCGGCTCTTTTAATTCAGGAATTTGTTGAGGGTTATTTATGTAGTTTCTATATTTTAATGTTAATTTTTGACTGTTGTATTTATTTAAAGAAAAATAAACACAACCAACTACAACAATGCAGGCTACAAACAAAAATATAACAAAATTCATCATCATATCGTTGTCTTTATTTTTAAAATCAGAATTAAAAAATTCAAATCTTTTCGGACTATCATCCTTTTTTGGATTGTTTTCATTTTTTTCAAAAAAAGTAACAGCAGAATCATCACCAGAATCTTTTACTTCTCTTTGTATCTTTGCTCCGCATCTGGAACAATATACATCAAATTCCCCGTATTCATATCCGCAATTTTGACATTTATTTTTCATAAATAACCTGCCTTGATATTAATTAACTTTGCCTTATTTATAACATAAACAAAAACAATATCCTACAAGGCATGGTTAAAAGAAAAATATCAAAACAAACAATCAATATTTATAGTTAATTTAAAATAACAAGATTGCTAACGACAGGATGTTTAATATCTCTTACAGCCTTATGACAAGTATTAACAAGAGAATCATAAGTTACAGGCTCTAACTTTGAAGTTTTATTTAAAGTTATATTTGTATAATCACCATTTAAAGAAGCATATTCCTGTTCTGTATAAGTTTTAATTCTTGCAGAAAAAGGATGCTTAACACCTGATTGCATAGTGACAATTATAGGATTCAAAGAATTATGATTTACAAATTTAATATTGTAAAAATAATATCCGCCATCTTCAATGATACTATCTTTATCAAGAGCAACTACTCTTCCGTTAGGCGAAACTAAGTTTACCCAATCGACTGCAAATACGCATGATTGAACTAAAAACACAGCTATAATCAGATACAAGAACCTTTTCACTTATTAACCTCCAATATGTACTTAATAACTAACGGCAAAATTGCAAAAAACTTTAAAAAAAGATATAATTTCTATGAATTATTGTTAAGGAGTTGTTTTGTATAATTATTTTTTAACGGCAATTATATTTTTTATACTCGGTTATTTTTGTCATTTTTTCTTTTCAAAAATTAAAAAAGAAAGCTCCGCTTTGTATATACTTTTAAGTGACTTTAAAAAAACCATAGACGAATATAAAATGCAAAACGAACTAAATACAAAAGAAGTAAAAAATGCAATAAAATCATCAGCCGAACTTGTTAAAATATTAACGACAAATCAAAATCTAAAAGGTCAATACGGAGAAAACTGCCTAGAAAATGTTTTAAAAACAATATTTCCTCAAGAAAACATTGACTATATAAAACAATTTGAAACTCAAAACGACGAAAATAAAACAATAAGGCCTGATTACCTTGTTAAATTGCCAAACAATAAATCGTTAATCATTGATTGCAAACTAAATCTTGAAAAATACATAGAATTCAAAGAAAGCCCTGAAGAATTTAAATTGCAGAAAAAAAATGACTTTATTAAAGATTTAAATTCAACAATTAACAATCTCTCAAATAAAAAATATGAAAAAGCACAAAATTTAAATCAACCCGATTTTATATTAATGTACATTCCGCTTGAACCTGTATTAACTTTAATTTATACAGACAACGATTTTTTAAGTGTAGTTAAAAACGCTGTACAAAAAAATGTCATAATTGTAGGTAACTCTTCTATATTAACCACTATAAAGCTGGTTCAATACCTTTGGGCGCAAGATACACAAGAAAAAAATATTGAAAACATCATCAATATATCTCAAAACATCTATGAACTTATAGCGCAGCATTCGCAAAACCTGTATAAAATCAAAGAACAAATGCAAAACAACGTTAATTTATTCAATAAAGAGTATGAAAAAATATCTCAAGAAAACAAAATTTTTAAATCCGCCTGTCAATTAAAAGAATACGGAATAAAACCGCTTAACAAAAAGACCGGAAAAAAACTGAGCGAAACAATAATTCACTCTGATTTTTTAAATTAACTTATGTAAATTTTTCATTATTTTATGATGAAATCCTCCATTTGGAGGATTATTATAATTATAATGGAAATTATAAAACTTCTTAAAGATTACCCCAAAACAAGAAAACAAAAGGCACTAAGCACTTATTTAATCCAAGAGCTTGATACCAATATTTGTCGTGAAAAAATTAAAAACAAGAAATTTATGATTCAATACTTAAAACCCCTGAATGACTTTATTATTCACACGACTGCGCTGCCTTGTTGTAACGTTCGAAGAATGTTTTAATTTTTATATCCTTCATCTGTTTCAAGATTAGATGAATTTCTCGCCATAACCGCCAATTTGTCACACAATTCATTATATTTATTTGAAGCATGGCCTTTTACCCAGAAAAAAGTTATTTTATGACGTTTTTGCGCAATTAGATATTTTTTCCAAAGATCAATATTTTTTACGGGATTTTTTGAATAAATTTTCCAATTTTTTTCTTGCCATGAATCTAACCATTTTTGATTAATGGCATCAACAACATACTTTGAATCAGAATAAAGAGAAATTTTACAAGGCATTTTAACTAAATTAAGGGCATCGATTACAGCTAACAACTCCATTCTGTTATTTGTAGTACATATAAACCCTTTTGAAAATTCCTTTTGGTGAACATTGCCGTTTTTATCTTTATACAACATTACAATACCATAACCGCCGGGTCCGGGGTTAGAAGCACATGCTCCATCAGTATAAATTTCAATTGTTGGCATAGACATAAGAAAATAATATCACAAAACAACATTTCTTAATATCATATATACAGATAATTATATTTGTGTTTGAATGGTTAATGCGATTAATATTCTTAGACTGGAGATAACAACTTATGATTATTGTAATGGAACATAATGCAACAATTGATCAACTAAACAGAGTTATTAAATATGTCGAAGACAGAGGCTTAAGAACTCAGGTAAATAATGGCGAAATGCTAAACGTAGTTGCGGTATTAGGCGATAAAAAAGACTTAAATGCAGAAAACATAGCAGCATTAGATGGTGTTAGAGAAGTTAAAAAAATACAAGAACCCTATACACTGGTTTCACGTGTAGCTCACCCTGAAGATACAGTTATTAAATTTCCTAACGGGGTTAAAATAGGTGGTCTTGAAAGACCCGTATTAATGGTTGGACCATGCTCCGTTGAAAAGGATTTTGAAGGTTTACTTCAAGTTGCAGTTGCTGCAAAAGAAATGGGTTGCCAATTTTTAAGAGGCGGCGCATTTAAACCCAGAACAAGCCCTTATGATTTCCAAGGCTTAGAAGAAAAAGGATTGCAATATCTTGCAAAAGCGAGAGAAAAAACAGGACTTTTAGTTGTAACAGAAGTAATGGATACAATGGACATTGCTCTATTATGTAAATATGCTGATGTTTTACAAGTTGGCGCAAGAAATATGCAAAACTTTAAACTGTTAAAAGCATTAGGCAGAATTAAAAAACCTGTCATGATTAAAAGAGGACCGGCGGCTACAATTAAAGAATTTTTATTAGCTGCAGAATATGTTGTATCAAACGGCAACCCGAACGTAATACTTTGCGAAAGAGGCGTAAAAGGCTTTGATACACAATTTTCAAGAAACGTATTAGATATTGCGGCAGTTCCGATTATAAGAAAATATTCTCACCTTCCGATTATTGTTGATCCGTCACACGGAACAGGAAAAAGATATTTAATAGAACCTATGGGAAAAGCTGCATTAGTTGCAGGTGCACACGGATTAATGTATGAAGTTCACCATGATCCCGATAATGCGATGTGTGATGGCGCGCAAAGTTTAAATATTGAACAATTTAAGGCTGTTACAAAGCAATTAAACAAACTTATCGGAAGAATAGATTATGACAACAAAAATCAAAAATAGTTGCACTTAATTACATTTGTAATATTATAGAATTTAGGTAAAAAAATGGCTTTAACATTTCAAGAATTAATATTAAATCTCTCAAAATACTGGTCAGACAATGATTGTGTAATTCAACAGCCTTATGATATAGAAAAGGGCGCAAGCACAATGAACCCGGCTACATTTTTAAGAGCATTGGGTCCTGAACCTTTTAATTGTGCAATGGTTGAACCTTGCAGACGTCCTACAGATGCAAGATACGGAGAAAATCCAAACAGACTGGGACACTATTTTCAATATCAAGTTATATTAAAACCTTCTCCAGACAATGCTCAAGATTTATACTTAAATTCGCTTTCTGCTATGGGTATAGATTTAAACAAGCATGATGTTCGTTTTGTTGAAGATAATTGGGAATCTCCGACATTAGGTGCTGCCGGTGTAGGCTGGGAAGTATGGCTTGACGGTATGGAAATAACTCAGTTTACATATTTTCAACAAGTTGGAGGCTTAGAAGTAAAACCTGTAGTTCTTGAAATTACTTATGGTCTTGAACGAATTGCAATGTATTTACAAAACGTTGACAGCGTTTTTGACATAAACTGGAATGAAAACCTGAAATATGGCGATATATATTTGCAAAACGAAATAGAACAATCAAAATACAATTTTGAATATTCAAACCCTGAAAGACTGTTTAAAATGTTTGATTTAGCCTCAGACGAAGCAAACAGTTGTATGGAAGCAGGAATAGTATTACCTGCTTACGATTGGGTTTTAAAATGCTCGCACACATTCAACTTATTAGACGCCAGAGGAGTAATCTCAAAAGATGAACGCGTTAACTATATAAATAGAGTTCGCACCTTGGCTTCAAAAGTAGCAAGATTATATGTAGAACAAAGGGAAAAAATGGGTTTCCCGTTGATTAAAAAATAGAGAGAAGAACGCAGCATGAGCACTAACAACGAGGATTTCACAGGAAATTCGGAACAAAAAAGAGAACTAAATATTCTTAAAAATTTTGCAAAAAATTTAGTGACACTAAAAAACCCCGACAGCATGCTTGAACAAGCAAAAAAAGGCGGGCTTAAAAAAACACTCGGCGCATTTGATTTAATTATCTTAGGCGTCGGAGCAATCATAGGCAGCGGCATATTTACCGTTGTCGGTATTGCTGCAGCCGGTTCTGCAGAATCAGCAGGAGCAGGTCCGGCACTTGTTGTTTCAATGATATTAGCTTCTTTGGCTTGCGTGTTTTCAGCCCTTTGCTACAGCGAATTTGCTTCCATGATTCCGGTTGCAGGTAGTGCTTATTTATACACATACGCAACCATGGGCGAATTCATGGCTTGGATTATCGGTTGGGTTCTAATGTTAGAATATTTAGTCGGATATATTGCCGTAGTTAGCGCTTGGAGCGGATACTTTATGCAATTTATCAGAGGTTTTACCTTCCTGCCTGATTGGCTTACGAATCCGCCAATTTATCTTATTCACGATTATTCAACAGTCGTAAGAGAATTATCAAGCCAAGGTATTGATGTAAATACTGCCGTTCCGCATTTTTTAGGTATACCGATTTGCATAAACATACCGGGTATTTTGATAACACTTTATATTATTGCAACTCTAATTAGAGGCATGCAAGAATCAACCAAAATGGCAGGTGTTATGGTTGCAATAAAACTCGGTGTAGTCGGACTGTTCATATTAACAGGCATGTTCTATATAAAACCTGAAAACTGGGTTCCGTTTGCACCTAACGGACTGAACGGAATTTTTATGGGAGCATTTATAATATTTTTTGCATATATTGGTTTTGACGCAATTGCAACAGCAGCCGAAGAAACAAAAAACCCGCAAAAAAATCTTCCGATAGGTATCATTGGCTCACTTGGAGTATGTACGATAATCTATGTTCTTGTAGCATTAGTTTTAACAGGCGTTGTACCGATAAGTCAAATTGATACACATGCACCAATTGCTTCAGCCATGGCAATGGTCGGACAAAACTGGGTGGCAGGCTTAATTTCAATAGGTGCGCTAACGGGTTTAACATCTGTATTATTGGTTTTAATGCTTGCAGGCACAAGAATTCTATATGCAATGAGCAGAGACAGATTTTTGCCGTCTGTTTTACAAACGCTGCATCCAAAATATAAAACGCCTCACATTTTAACATTAATTGTAGGTGCAATATGTATAATCGGTTCATTGCTGTTAAACATTTCAACAGCAGCCGAGTTATGCAATTTTGGTACCTTTGCATCATTTATTATAGTTTGCGTAGCGGTTTTAATATTAAGAAAAACAGACCCTGACAGGCCAAGACCTTTCAAGGTACCTTTTTCTCCCGTTTTACCTATGATAGGAATTATTTGCTGTTCAGGATTAATGATTTATTCAATGCAATTTTTAAAAACTTCCAGAATATTATTTCCGATATGGGTACTTTTAGGAATAATATATTACTTTACATATAGCTATAAACAACAAAGGCTTGCACAAAAAGAATCGACAAATAAAGGAAATTTAACAAACAATGATTAAAAAAATCGCCTCTAATTTATCGAGTAGAAAAACAGCAAAAGAGCTCATAGAAAGAGCTAAAACAGGCTCACTTAAAAAAACTCTTAACGCTTTTGATTTATTTATAATCGGAATAGGTGCTGTTGTTGGTACAGGCATTTTAACCATTGTAGGTACAGCTATTCAAGGAACTCCTGAAACCCCCGGTGCAGGTCCTGCAATTATAATCTCTATGATTTTAGCGGCCATTGCGTGTTTATTTTCCGCTCTTTGCTACAGTGAAGTTGCCTCAATAATTCCGGTATCAGGAAGCGTTTATACTTATTGCTATGCAACTTTAGGAGAGTTTGCAGCTTGGATTATAGGCTGGGTATTAATGCTGAACTATGTTATCGGCAATGTTACCGTTGCAAGCTCTTGGTGCGGTTATTTAACGCAACTTTTAAAAGGCTTTTCAAATTATCTCCCAGATTTTATAGTAAATTTTCCACTTTGGCTTAGAAGCGATGTTCGCTCAATATACAATATGTGCGCTAAATACGGACTTGACGTGCACGATAAAATGCCGTTTTTATTTGATAAAATACCTATAGCAATCAATATTCCCGTAGTTTTATTAACTCTTGTTGTAACTCTTATATTAATTAAAGGTATAAAAGAATCTACAAGATTTGCAACCATCATGGTTTGCTTGAATTTATTTATGATTTTATCATTTGTTGTAGTTGGTGCGTTTTATGTAAAACCTGAAAACTGGATTCCCTTTGCACCAAACGGGGCAACAGGAATACTTATGGGGGCTTTTATAATATTTTTTTCATATATTGGTTTTGACGCTGTTTCTACTGCAGCAGAAGAAACAAAAAACCCGCAAAAAGACTTACCTATCGCAATTCTAGGAACATTATTATTCTGCACAATCCTATATATACTTGTAGCATTAGTATTAACAGGAATTGCACCCATTAGCCAAATCAACCCCTCAGCACCTATTGCAGCAGCGCTTCATATAATAAACAAAGATTATTTAGCGGGATTTATATCTGTTGCTGCAGTATGCGCTCTTGCAAGCGTATTTTTAATTTGTCAGCTTGCTTCAACAAGAATACTCTATGCCATGAGCAGAGATAAATTTTTACCAAGAGTTTTAAGGGTAATACATAAAAAACACAGAACACCCCATGTTTTAACTTGGAGCGTTGGTTTAGTTATAATAGTTTGCAGTCTTTTTATGGATTTAAACATATCAGCTGAACTGTGTAACTATGGAACATTTACTGCATTTATTGCAATTTGCGTTGCTGTAATTATCTTAAGAAAAACAGAACCTGACTTAAAAAGACCTTTCAAGGTGCCTTTTGTGCCTCTTTTCCCGATTTTGGGAATAATTTCATGCACAGGTTTAATGATATATTCTCTAAAACAGCTAACCTCAAGCGCTATAATGTTCCCTATTTGGATATTGATAGGCGTAGCAATTTATATCAAATTTAGCTATAAAAACCTAAGAAAATAACTAATCTTCCTGTCTTACTTCAAAAGTTGATTTTGCGTTTAGAGAAGCGGGTTCATAAGTATTTAACACTTTTTTTACTTTTTTAGTTTTTTTTAGTTCTTTTTCAAGTTGTTGACGTTTTTCAACAACCAGAGCAATATTTTCTTTTTCTAATTCAATCAATTTTAATCTTTTTTTATTCAATTCATCATTTTCTTTTATTTTTGATAATCTTGGTTTTTCAAAAAAAATAATTTGTCTCATTAAACTTTCTTTTTCTTTAATGGCATTATCAAGATCATCCCAAAGACCCTTATTAATAATATCTCTTATGTATAAATTTTTCTTTAAAAATTCATCATATAAAAGTTTAAGATGGTTGTAGTCATTAATACTTAACAAAACTAATCTTCCTCGTCCCCGTCATCGTCTTCACTATCATCTTCGTCATCGTCGTCTTCATCATCGGTATCATAATAATCAATAGAAGACTCTTTGAGGCTTTGTGCTTCTTCTTTTTGCGCAAGTTCAATTGCTTTTTCCCAAGTCGCTTTTAAACTTTTTAAATATTTTAAAACTTCATCAATCGGTTCAATTTGCTTTTTTACATTTGCATATATTAACCTGCGGATAAAATATTCATACAGGCTTATTAAGTTTTCGGCCAATTGAGGGGCAACTTCCCTATCCAAAGAATTAATAAATTCTTGAATAATATTTTGCGCTCCCATAAGATTGTTGTGAGTTTGTTCAATTTGCTTATTTTGCATGGAAATTTTTGCTTTATTTAAAAATTGAATTGCCCCATCATAAAGCATAATCAAAATTTGTTCACGTGACGCTGTTTCTATACTAGATTTTTGATATTGTTTTACATACTGGTTCATATTAAAATTTCCTATTTACAATGGCTCCTTGTGAATTTGCAAGATAATAAACTAACTTTGATAACTCTTTTGCGTTTATTTTTTCAACAATATTCTTTGATGATTTTTCAACAATATATATATCATTTGTATCTTCATTAATTTTAAGCATATATTTATCACTTTTCGATAAATCATATTTTACGGGTTTATCTTGTTCCTCTTCTTGTGTATCAGATTTATTTGAATCATCCTTTAAAAAACCACCGTCATTATCATGCTGCTTTTCTTTATCAGGATCAACTTTTTGTCCTTCAGATAAACCATCTACTATCTTAACATTGTTTGACGAGTTATAATTATTTACATTATTCAATTCTGCCGAATTATACTCCGGAGTTGACCTCAGCTGATTTATAGAGATTCCGTCTAAACCCATTTTACCAACTTTCGTTAATAATTATAACTTACTTCACACATACCACAATAAATTATATAATGTATTTGTAAAAAAAGCCATATTATATATAATTAAATAAAAAGGGTAGATTAATGCAAAAAACTTCGGATTTATTTATTCAAAACATAAGAAATCTTCCTATATGGGTAAAACAAGTTATAACAAAAGAAATACTTGAAGACTTGAGAAAAAAATTAGACGAATTTTCTCAATTGGTTGATGCAGACGATCTTTTTCAATATATGTGTCCAAAATTAACCTTCAAAGGCAAACAAGAACTTCAAGGAAGAAATCTGAGGCTATCAGAAGGCTATTATATTTTTATGAAAGACCTTTCTGAAGGCAATAATATTTTTGAAATAACAATAAAAAACAACTGGACATTTGCCGATAGCGCCAAAATTTTTTGCAGATTGAATGAACTTGAATTTTTGCAAATAGATGACTATTTAACAAACAAAAATATTGCAGTAGCCCTTTTTATAGCAGGAAAGATTAAAACAGGCGAATTTTTAAAAAGAATTGGCAAAATTAACGCAATTCAATTAGAGCAAGCAATAAGATATCAAAAAAAATTAAATGAAGAAGGCCGACATATTAAAATGGCAAGTATTTTAATAAAAATGGGCTTTATTACGGATAGAGGACTTGATAGTTTATTATTATTAAAAGATGAAGCTAAAAAACACTTGTCATTTGGAATTGGTCTAACTTCTGCAAAACTTCCAGACGGCTCTCAAAATGACGATCAAATTGCCAGACTGCAAAGAGAAATAGCCCGTCTTGAAAATGAAAATATAATAATGAAAAAACGACTCAAGAAGCTTCTCAATCTATAATGGAAAATGCTGCTACAATTTTACTTTCAACAAAACGCGAGGGTGCCATTGACTCGCAGTATTATGGCAGCATATATTTAGCGAACAGAAAAGAAATATTTAAAGAATACGGATTTAACAAAAAAACAAATTTTTACTTGCGTTCACTTGCAAAACCCTTGCAAGCCGCAATAATGTGTGACACCGATATTATAAAAGATTATAAATTTACACAGAAAGAACTGGCTATATTTTGCGCTTCCCACGCTGGAGATATTCAACATATAAAAATATTAAAAAACATTTTAAAAAAACACCATATAAAAATTAAAGATATAAATATTGAACCGCAAATTCCATTGGATACGAGGCATTTTAAAGGCAAAAAAACGAAACTGCACAATAATTGCTCGGCAAAACACATTATGATGCTTTTAATGAGTCAATATAAAGGTTTTGATTTAAAAAACTATACAAATGAAAAACACCCCGTTCAACAGTTAATTAAAAAAAAGCAAGAAGAATTATCAGGTCAAAAATGCACCAAATTAAGCTTTGACGGCTGCGGAACACCTCTTTGGGCAATAAGTATAGAAAATATAATTAAAGCATATTTTAACTTAATTAAAAGCAAAAAATTTGCCCCAATATTAAACTCAATATTAAAATATCCCGATATTTTTGCAGGCTACAACAGGCTGGATGGCGAAATAATCAAATTATCTAAAGGGAAACTTTTTTCAAAAGTTGGCGCCGGAGGATTTGTTATAATTTACAATCTCGAAAAAGACGAAATACTTCTTGTTAAAATGACACAAAACAACAATGAAGCGAGAAAATTAATAACTTTTGATATATTAAATAAACTTAATTGGCTTGATATTGAACCTATTGAGTATGAACTAAACCAAAAAAAACAAAAAGTTGCAAAATATTGTTACGAATTTAAACTTTGATGTTATAAAAAACTAAATTTAGGTTAGAATTAATTTATGAGCAGCAGTTATATGAATTTAAAGTCGAGAGTCCAAAAGCAACAAAAAAGAAAAATAAGAAAAATCAGATTTTATCACTCTTTTCTTACTATCGTGCTGCTTTTGTGTGTTTGTCAAATCAGCTATAGCGCATTATTAAACTTAGCAAAAATTGTTGTATATCAAACAAAAATCATAAAAGCACAAGAATTAAAAACACAAGCAGAAGACAGAAATAAACACCTCAAAAGCGAAATTAAGAATTTTTCATCAATGTATAAAGTTGAATCCATTGCAAGAAACAACCTTAAAATGGCAGCAAAAGACGAGGTTTTGATTATAATTAACCAGCAAAATGAAGAACCAAAAACTCAAGAAAGCGTTCCTGATAATAAATTTGTTAAATTTTTAGAAACCTTCTCATCAAAATTTAACAGAGATATAACAAGCGAAAAAACAGCAGAATAAAGCTATTTAACCAGTCTTATTCTTTGACTGTCAGATGAAACATTTAATATAGCAGCACTTGAAAGCCTTCTTCTTTTTAACATGGCTTTTTCAATTATCTCACAAGCTGATATCTTATTTTTATTGTGTTTCAAAGAATTAAACATATGCCACCCATTTATTCGCTCTTAGTAATATTAACGGCAAATTAAAATATTTCTTTAGGAAAATATTAAATTTTATTACAAAAAATTTTATTATATTTAAGGTATAATGAAAGCATGAATAAAATCAGAGTAATAGGGGCAGGATTAGCAGGAAGTGAAGCTGCAATATATTTAGCAAAAAAAGGCTACAATATAGATTTATTTGAAATGCGCCCTAAATATCAAACAGGAGCACACACAACCGATTACCCCGCAGAATTTGTATGTTCTAATTCTCTTGGTTCAACAGATGTATTATCTGCCTCAGGACTCCTGAAACAAGAAGCCATATTACTCGGTTCAACACTTTTCCCTACTGCCGTTAAAAACAAAGTACCTTCAGGCAATTCGCTTTCAATAGACAGGTTTGGCTTTTGCAAAGAAATCAAAGAAATAATCAATTCTTTTAATAATATTTCGATAGTAAATGAAAAATATGAAAAAATAGACCCCTCAATCCCGACAATCATTGCAACAGGGCCGCTAACCGCAAATGAATTAGCAAAAAATATCAAAGAAGAATTCGGAGAAGATGATTTTCATTTTTACGACGCTATTGCCCCAATTATAGAGAAAGACTCAATTGACTTCAATAAAGCGTTTTACGCTTCCAGATGGGATAAAGGAGAGGCGGATTTTATAAATTGTCCGATGAACAAAGAAGAGTATGAAAATTTTTATAATATTTTAATTAACGCTCAAAGAGCACCTTTAAAAGAATTTGAAGCCAATTATTTTGAAGGATGTATGCCCATAGAAGTTATGGCTTCAAGAGGTATCGACACATTAAGATTTGGACCTATGAAGCCTGTAGGGCTTTTTGACAAAAGAATAGAAACCCAATATAAGAAAAACCAATTTTATGCCGTAGTTCAATTGCGCCAAGATGACAAAATGGCAAATTTATATAATCTGGTCGGTTTTCAGACCAATTTAAAATGGGGAGAACAAAAAAAATTAATACAAAGTATTCCGTCTTTAGAAAATGCAATCATAACAAGATATGGCGTAATGCATGCAAATACATTTATAAATTCACCTAAAATACTAAATAAATTCCTTCAAACAAAAAAATATAATAATATATTTTTTGCAGGACAAATTACAGGCGTTGAAGGATACTGTGAAAGTATTTCAACAGGACTTTTTGCAGCAATAAATATAGATAGATATTTGAAAAACCAACAGCCGATTTATTTAGACAACAAAACAATATTAGGCGCCTTAATCGACTATATTACATTTGAAGACCATAAAAAATTCCAGCCGATAAACGCTAACTGGGGGATAACAAAAGAAATAGAAGGCGATAAAAGAAAATTAAAAGATAAAAAATATAAAAACGAACTGCGTTCAAAAAGATCACTTGATGAGATAGAAAAAATTAAAAAAATTATAGGAGAATAATAATATGAGGTTTTTAACCAAAAAAATTGAAGAATTATCATCAGATACACTGATATGTTTTGTTTGGGAAGATTATAAGCAAACAAGTGATTTATTTAATTATTTAAATAAACTTTCACAAGGAGAGTTAATAAAACAAATTGAAACATATAAAATATTCAAAGGTGAATTTTTAGAAACGTATAAACTTGCTATAGATGAAAATACAAAAGTATTACTTACAGGTCTTGGAAAAAAAGACAAATTAACAAGACAAAGATTTTCACAAATTGTTGCAAATGCGGCAAGAATTGCGAAAAATATGACAAAAACTAACTCAATAGGAATTGAGCTTGTTGAAAACAAGAGTGAATGCAATAACATAATAAAAAATTTCACAAAAGAAGACTCTGCAAAAATGGCTCTTTGTTCTCTAAGAATAGGTTTATATGAATTTGATAAATACTTGTCAGACAAAAAACAAAAAATTGAAACAATAGAAATTCTGGAAAATAACCTTACAAAAGAAATTGAACACTCAGCAGAAATAGGAGCATATACTTCATTTGCGATGAAATTTACAAAAGACTTGGTTAATGAACAAGCTCAAATAGCTACACCTGAATATATCGCAAATGTTGCTTGTCAAATAGCAAAAGAACACAAACTTGAAGCTAAAATATATGACAAAAATCAAATAAAAGACTTAAATATGAATGCTTTTTTAGCTGTTTCGCAAGGAAGCATACACGAACCAAAGTTTGTACATTTAACATATAAACCAAAATGCACTCCCAGAAAGAAAATTGCACTTGTCGGCAAAGGAATAACATTTGATGCAGGCGGTATGAATATTAAACCTGCAACATCCATGCTAACAATGAAAGATGATATGACAGGCGCAGCAAGTGTCTTAGGGATAATTCAAGCAATTGCAAAATTAGAAAGCGATATTGAATTGCATGTAGTATGTGCATTATGCGAAAACATGACATCAGGCTCAGCGTATAAACAAGGTGATATATTAACTGCAATGAACGGCAAAACCATTGAAATCGACAACACAGATGCAGAAGGAAGAATTACACTCGCCGACGCACTAAGTTATTGCGACAAATTAAATGTAGATGAAGTAATTGACATAGCAACATTAACCGGTGCGGTTATTGTATCTTTAGGCAGCAATATAACAGGCGTTATGGGAAATAATCAGGAACAAATCGATAAATTCATTGAAACATCTAAAAAATCAGCGGAAAACACTTGGCAAATGCCGATATTAGATGAATTAAAAGACAATCTTAAATCAAATATTGCTGACATGAAAAATACAGGAGGCAGACAAGCAGGAACTTCAACAGCAGCTTGGTTTTTATCTAACTTCACAAAATCAAATGCATGGCTGCATTTAGATATCGCAGGAACAGCATATTTAGACAAATCCAACAAAGAAACTCTGCAAGGACCGACAGGCGTAATGATTAGAACATTAATAAATTACTTATTATCTTAATTAGAAGGAGGAAAGTATGAAAAAGATTTTATCAATTATGGCACTTATGGCGCTATTAACTATGGCTACCCCCGTACTTGCAGCAGGAACACATGGTACAGATGGACATGTTTCAGCAAGAAGTGTGGGCGCATCTTTATGTTCATTATTAGTTTGGCCCGGAATTGGTCAAGCAATTAACGGTCAAACTGCCGAAAAAAATATTACTCACGCAGTATTAGGCTTAACCGGTGTTTTCAGATTATGGTCATTCTATGATGCAATTATAGATAGACAAGGCGGAGTTTGGCACAACAGAATATAATAACATTAAAAAAGCCCTGACATCAGGGCTTTTTTATTTAATGTATATTTAAGCATTTAATTAAAAGAAGCTTGGTTTTTTAACTGTTTGAGCACCTTGCATAGCTTCCCAGTTTGCTGCCATAATCTTTTTAAAAGATTTTAATGCTGTATCTTCAAGTTCACCAAGTTCTTCAGCATTAATTATTAATTCACGCAAAGGAAGTAAAGCTCTTTGATCTCTTAAAACACCAAGAGCAGCGGCAGCACCAGCTCTAACCAAATCATTTTCTTTTTCGTTTTTCATAACTTCAATAAGACCGGGAACTGCTTTTCTGTCGTTTAATTTACCTAAAGAAGTTACTGCATAAATTCTAACATTAACCCATTCATCTTTTAACATATTGATGATTTTATCAACACATTTTGGGTTGCCTATTTCACCAAGTGCACGAGTTGCATCACAACGTACATTAACTTTTTCATGGTCAAGTGAAGCAATTAAAGCATCTGTAGCAACATCGCCGATTTCAATTAAAGCTTCAGTTGCAGTAATACAAACTTGAGGGTTTTCATCATTAAGAGCTTCCACAAGCGGTTCAACAACAATTTCACCGCCCAAACGACCAAGAGCACGCGCTGCACGAACACGAACATCAACGTTTCTGTCTTGTCTTAAAGACTCAATCAAAGGTTCAGTTGCTGTAGTATCACCAAGTTCACCCAATGCACGAGCTGCATAAAGACGAACGGAACCGTTTTTATCATTTTTCAATACATCAATTAAGGGTTCAACTGCATTAAAATCGCCCATTTCGCCAAGAATTCTTGCCGCATTATATCTAACTTTTTCTGAATTTGAAGTTTTTAAATCATTAACCAATTCATCAAAAGATTTTTTGCTTGATTTTTTGCGATTGTTCACACTAATTGTCATTGATTTCCTCCAATAACATTTTACACACTATTACCTATAATTTTATAAAATAATTTTTTTGAAAATAATTGCCATTTTGTTGTTAATTTTTTAAAATTTGTTACGAATATTTTTATAATTTTTATTTTTCATTCTATATATTATATAAGATTGCCGTTTTCTTAAACACTGCTTAGCTATATTACCATTTTTTTTATAGTTTGTCTTACATTATTTGATTTAGAAGATGTTTTTTAATAATTATTTAAGTAAAGTTACTGAACATTATTGATTTTTGATAAAATTCATTTTAACATTTCTTAACATAAATCATCACTTTTTTCTTCTTTGTGCATGTCAATATAATAAAACGCATGATAATAAATATAATTATAACAAATTTTACAAAAAATCATATTGCTCAAATGATTACAAATAAAAAACTCCGCAATAAGCGGAGTTTTAAAATGCCCTGGGCCAGACTTGAACTGGCACGAAGTTATTAGCCTCATCGGATTTTAAGTCCGACGTGTCTACCGATTCCACCACCAGGGCAAATATTCATTTTTCAAGCACTTTACCGTGCCCTGCTATAATACTATGAAAAAAAATTATTGTCCAGCATTTTTTTCAATAACTTCATTCATGGCGTTAACCATTTCATCCGGATCAATTCCGTGTACCTTTGCGCCTGCTTCAAGGTTTTCAAATCTTGCTGCCGCACAGCCGATACAACCCATGTTATATTGTGCAAATACTTCCAAAGTTTCAGGATGTTTTGTCACAATATCCATTATACCCATATCTTTTGTTACTTTATCCATTTTTGTTGCCTTTTTAAAATTTTACATTAATAAGATACCATGGAAAATAAAAATAATACAACATTTTATTCAATCGGTTTAAGAGCTATTAAAAGAAAGTACCTAAGACAATGTCTGTCTTTCAATGACACAAGATGGAGTTTATTGATCGGACTCAAAATTCTTTTTCAATAACTTTTCAAAATCAGAGGGTTTAATATCTTGAATAAAGTCTTTGAACTCTTGAGCTTCTTGTTCATCTTTTTCAACATCCGTTGAAACAGAACCGACAGCCAAAACTGCAGAACTTACAAATATCGGTACATCTGCTCTGAGAGCAATAGCAATTGCATCAGAAGGACGAGAATCTATTTGAAGCTCTTTTTGTAATTTTTCATTATACATGTAGATAGTTGAAAAATAAGTTTGATCATCGACATCATTTATTTCGACTTTTGTTATTGAAAATTCGGATTGTTTTGCAATATCCAAAAACAAATCATGTGTCATGGGTCTTGATGAAGGAATATTTTCAATCTTTCTTATTATAGCACTTGCCTCAGCGGAACCAATCCAAATAGGCAAGGCTTTCCTGTTATCTAAATCATTTAATACAACAATGGGTGAACCCGAACGAGTATCCAAAGCAATACCCATGACTCTCATTTCAATCATTAATAACATCTCCTTTAAAATACTGCAATTATAACATCAACAAATGTATAAATTTACAAATATTTAGACTATTTTTTAAAAAATTAATATATAATAATAATAAGCAATTTAGGGGAGAAGAATAAAAAGCATGGAAACAACAAATTTATTGTCATTTATAGAAAAAAGAACAAAAGAACTGGAAGACCACATTGCTCTTGGAATTCGTTCTAACTTAGGCTGGAACGAGATGACATTTAAAGGTTTAAGTATATTATCCAGAAAACTTGCAAGCTATATGATTGATATAGGTTTAAAAAAAGGCGATAAAGTAGCAATTCTTTCTGAATCTATGCCTGAATTAGGCGCAACATTATTTGCTAATGTATTATCAGGGGTAGTAAGCGTACCGCTGGATATAAAACTAACTATACACGAACTAAATCACATTCTATCAGACTGTATGCCAAGGGCAATTCTTGTATCAAGCGCACATTTAAGTGATGCCGTTAAATTAAAAGAGATGATTTCATCAATAGAGCATATAATTATTATTGACGGCAAAGGTGCCAACAAGAACTATGTAAATTTACACACACTTGAAGATATGCCTGATAAAAAATGGCGCCACAGAAGTCTTGATAAAACAGCTCTAATAGTCTATACATCAGGCACTACGGGTAACCCTAAAGGGGTAGAAATCACATATCGCAATATTCTCTCACAAGTTATTGCCGTTGGAAAATGCTTCAACTTTAATTCAGAAGATGCCATGCTTTCAATTCTTCCCATGAATCACCTTTTTGAAATTTCCGTAGGCTTTATGTCATTTTTAAATAAAGGTGCTTCAATATACTATTCAAACAGTCTTAAACCAAAAGATATCTTCCAAATAATGCAAGAAAAGAAGATAACTTTCATGGTTGCAGTTCCTGCATTTTTAAAACTAATGAAAACAACTCTGGAATCTGAAATTAAACAGTACGGGCCATTTAAAAAACTATGGTTCAATTTTAAATATGCTATCGGCAGAGCAGCCAAAACAAGATGGCTTTCAAAGATTATGTTCAGCGAGCTAAAAAGAAAGTTCGGCGGCAAATTCAAAGGTTTTATGTCCGGAGGTGCACCACTGGATATAGAAGTGGCAAAATTCTTTGAAGCAATAGGAATCAGTATTTATGAAGTATACGGATTGTCTGAAGCGAGTCCGATTATAACAATGAACACAGAAAAACACAGAAAACTCGGCTCTGTCGGTAAACCGATAAGCAACGTTAAAGTAAGAATAGACAAAGAAACCCATGAGCTTCAAATGCTTGGTGACAACATAATGAAAGGTTATTATAATAAGCCTGAACTCACAAAAGAAGCAATCATGGAAGACGGATGGCTAAGAACAGGCGATATTGCCAAAATAGACTCACACGGATACGTATATATAACAGGCAGAATTAAAAATATGATTGTACTTTCAGGAGGCAAGAAAGTTTTCCCTGAAGAAGTTGAAGCAGTATTGTTAAAAAGTCCGTTAATTGAAGAAGCCCTCGTATATTCAGACATTATAAAAACAGGTTCAAAACAAGGCAGGGAAGAAATTGTTGTAAAAATATATCCCAAAAAAGAAATTGTGGAAAAATATCCTGATGATAAAGAACTAAATAACTTAATAAGAGCAGAAGTTAAAAAACTTTCTCTTGAATTATCAAGCTATAAACGTCCTAATTCTATAATTGTTACAAGAACGCCGCTTCCAAGAACAGGAATTTCAAAAATATCAAGAAAAAAAGCTAAAATACCCCAACCGGTATAAAGCAATAAAAAAGCCCTTTTAAATAAAGGGCTTTTTTATTATTAATTTTTACCTTGTAAATCATCAATGCTTTTTTTAATTTCTTTTGCCAGATTTTCAATATCGGCTTCCTGCTCTCTTTTAATTGAAGATTTAATTGTAAGTTTATTTTCTATAAAATTACTTCCCTTTAATTGAGACAACATATCTTGAATTGAATTTCCACAATTGCAGGCCCAAGAACCGTTTTCAATAATTGCATAAGTTCTGTTTTGCAAATTGTGTTTTATAATATCAGATATAAAGTGTTCCATATTTACAAAAACACCGTTATTATATGTTGTTGAAGCAATAACAATATGAGAATATTTAAACGCATCCGACAAAATAAAAGATCTGTGGGTTTTAGATACATCATACATTTTCATATTTTTTACACCCAAATCAGAAAGCTTATAACTTAATACTTCAGCAGCATTTTGAGTACCGCCGTATACACTTGCATAAGCAATTAAGACTGATTTTTCCTCAGGAAGATAATTTGCCCAAAGAATATATTTTTCAAACATTTTTGCAATATGTTTTCTTATAATTAAGCCATGCAAAGGGCAAATCATTTCAATTTCAAGATTTTTAGCCTTATTTAAAAGCATGTTAACTTGCTGACCGTATTTACCTACAATATTTGAATAATATCTTCTGTATTCACTGATTTTTTCGTGGAAATTTACTTCATCGTCAAAAATATTACCGCTCAAAGCACCAAAAGAACCAAATGCATCAGCAGAAAACAGAACCATATCTGTTTTATCATAACTAACCATTACCTCAGGCCAATGCACCATAGGAGCCATTAAAAAAGTAAATTCGTGTTTACCTGTTTTAATTGTATCGCCTTCTTTGACGATATGAAAATTTGACTCAATATCAATATCAAATTCAAAAAATTGATACAACATTTGTTTAATTTTAGCATTTGCAACGATTTTTACACCTGGGTATTTTTCTATTACCTCTTTAATTAAAGCCCCATGATCAGGCTCTAAATGGTGTAAGAATAAATAATCGAGGGGTTTTCCCTGAAGTAAATATTCTAAATTTTCAAAAAACTGTTCTGCAACATGTTTATCAATAGTATCAAACAAAACAGTTTTATCATCTTTTAAAAAATAAGTGTTATATGAAACCCCGTCACAGACAGGATAAACATTTTCAAAAAGTTCAATTCTTCTATCATTACAGCCGATATAATATAAGTCATCAGTGATTTTTTTAATATTTTTCATATCATCCTCCAGATAATAACATTTTATCATAAAGAAATTTAAAAACTTAACTCAACAAAAGAGCCTTTATCTGTTTTTGAAGTTAAAATTTGATTTTGAATTCTTGATTTCAAATCTTCTACATGAGATATTATTCCAACCAGTTTATTTGATAAAGACAGCTCCATAATGACATCCATTGCAGTCTGCAAAGTATTATAATCAAGAGAACCAAAACCTTCATCTATAAATAAAGCATCGATAGAAACATTTGAATAGTTGCTTATACAATCAGATAAACCTAAAGCCAAGCTTAAAGCAGCCATGAAGCTTTCTCCTCCCGATAAAGATTTTGTGCTTCTTTTTTTAAACGTATGAAAATCCATAACCTCAAGCTCAAGACTTTCTTTAGATTGAATAGAAGTAAAATCCGTTTTTCTTAGCAATTGAAATTGATTTTTTGTCATAACTTTAAATCTTTTATTTGCCTCAAATAAAACCATATCAAGATAGTAAGCTTGAATGTATTGCTCAAATTCGATTTTTGGTTTTCCTGCTATATCACCGTTAGCACATCTAGATAAAGTATCATATTCAATATATTTTTTCTCAATTTCAATATATTTTTTATAACCCTCTTTTAATTTTACAAGATTTTTTTTGTTATTTGATAATCTTGCATTTATTAAACTATATTCAGAATTTAATTTATCTTTTTTTAATTTATCATTTACTATAAATTGAGAAATTACATCTGATGAGAGAGTTTTTATTTTTGAAAATTCTTCAATTTGTTTTTCAATTACTTCGATATTTATTTTTAATTCATTATATAAATTTTTTTCTTCTTCAAATTTTTCTTTAATTAATTTAATTTCAGATGATATTTTATCTTTTTCGATTTTTAGATTTTTATATATCTCAAGATTTTTATCAATATCCGTATTTTTTAGATTTTTATTCAACATATTGATTTGTGTTGAATTTTTTTCAATTTCAATATTTAATAGCTGGCTATTTTCAAGAACTTTTTCGTTTAATTTTTCTAATTCTTCAATTTTTGATAAATAATCCAAATCATTTATTTCATATTTTTCAATAGGAATTTTGATTTTAAATCTCTTAGATTCATTTTTAAATTCTAAAAATTTTTGCTCTTTTTTTTCATTAAAAATTAAACAACTTTCAGATTTTTCATTTAAAATTTTTGATTTTTTATCAAGATTAATTTTAATTTTATCCAATTCGTTTTTTGAAATTATTTCATCAGATAATTCTGCAACCTTAGGATGATTGATTGAACCGCAAACAGGACAAGGGGTATTTTCCTTAAGAGTCTTAGCTAAAACACCTGCTTGAGAAGATAGATATTTATTATATTCAACGTTAT
Source organism: Candidatus Gastranaerophilales bacterium (assembly GCA_944326675.1). Taxonomy (GTDB): domain Bacteria; phylum Cyanobacteriota; class Vampirovibrionia; order Gastranaerophilales; family Gastranaerophilaceae; genus RUG14156. The sequence continues at coordinate 17,202 of CALVET010000065.1, read as the reverse complement.
ATAAACTATTTAAATCATCATATTCTTTTTTAAAATTTAAAAATTCATCTTGTGATTTTTCTAATTTTTCACACAAATTTAAATAATCATTAATAATAAATTTTAAATAATTACATTTAAAATTTTCAATTTTTTCAAAAATTTCTTTTGATTTTTTTTCATTTTCTTTTAAATCGTTGCTAAAAATTTTATTTTTATTTTCTAAATTTTTTATCAAAATTGAATTTTCATAATCCTGTTTTGATTTTTCGATTTCTAAAATCAACTCTTTTTCTTTATTTTCTTTTAAATTTATCTTGGAATATTCATTTTCTATTTTTTTAAAAACCTCTTTTTGGTTTTTTAATTTTAATAATAAATTTTCTTTTTCTGAAGTTAACTTTTGCCTATTTTGAACCAGTTGTAATTTTTTTTCATTTTCGATTATTGCTTTTTCAATATCCGATAATAAATCTGTTATTGAAGAAAGCTCAATTTTATCTAAATTGTTTTGTTCGTCAATCAACTTTAAAAATTCATCAAAAAAAAAAAAAAAAAAATTATCAGAATAATTTTCAATATATTTATTTAAAATATCATTATTTGATTCTATAGAGGTACAATATTGAATAATTGAACTTTTAATTTCTTCAAAAGATTTACGATAAATAATTGCAAATGATTTTAATTTTTCTTGAAAAAGCTTATAATCGTTTGTTTTAAAAATATTTCTAAAAATTTCACTTCTGGTTTTTGTATCTGCGTTTAACAACTTCATAAATTCACCTTGCGCTAATAGCGCAATTTGACTGAATTGAGAAGCATTAATCCCAAATAAATCAACTATAAAATTATCCACTTCTTTATTTCCGACTATTGTTCTTGAATCAGGCAGAGTAACTAAAGCAGAAGTTTTTATTTTACCTTTATTTAACTTGATATTTCTAAAAACTGTATATTTTTCACCTTTATACAAAAACTCAAATTGAACATAGGTTTCTACATCATCAGAAGCAAAATGGCTCCTAAGGCTGAGATTTTTTCTATATTGACCTGAAGGAACAGAAAATAAAGCATAAGAAATTGCATCAAAAATTGTGGTTTTGCCTGAGCCTGTGGCGCCATATACAAGATAAATATTATCAGCTCCAAGCTTTTCAAAAGGAATTTCAACCAAATTAGGATATGCTCCAAAAGCTTGCATAGTCAATTTCAAAGGGCGCATTCATCCTCCTTTGTAATTGAATTATAGATATCTGTGACAATCTCTTTTTTATTAAAATCCAGCTCTTTATCATAGCGAGAAAAATAAAAATCACAAAAATGCTCCACAAGAGTTTTTTGTTTTTTAAAATCAACATCAAAATTACGATTTAGATTTCTTGTAAAAGTATTATCAAACTCTAAAAGCATAATATTCGGATAAATTGAAGATAATTTTGCCTTGGCGTCAAGAACATTTTCATCATACAAAGTAAAATGAATATAATCTTCTTTATCAATTTTTGTATAAAAATCTTTGTTCAAAAATTCATCAATGTAGCCAATATATTCTTTCATATCGTGCTTTTGCACAATAGGAACCAAATTAATCTCGATATCGTTTTTAGTTTTTATATTAACAACACAAAAACTCTTTTTTTGATTAATTTCACTAAAGGAGTATTTTAGAATTGACCCGCCATATCTGATTTTTTCCAATCCGACCTTTTGAGGACAGTGAAGATGCCCCAATGCTATATAATCAAATTTTTTAAAAACCTTATAGTCAATTTCATCTATACCGCCTACGCTTTTTTGTTCGCTGTCTGATACTATGGCCTGATTGGAAGAAACAACAAATTGATGTGACAAAAGAATATTTATTTTATTTTTATTTAGTTTTGTATGCTGAATTAAAAGCTTAACCGCTTCATTATAATTGGATATTTTTTCACAAGGATAATATTTTCTTATTAATGCAGGATAAATATAAGGTAGAAGATATATATTAAAATCCCCGTATTCATAGTATTCTATTTCACCCGTGAAAGGTTTTGAAATAAATATATTTGTTTTATGAAGCAAATCTGAAAGATATGCTAATCTGTCCATATTGTCATGGTTACCTGATATTATATAAACATTTACTTTTAATATATTAAGTTCAGACAAAAATGAACTGAAAACATCCATAGCTTCAATTGAAGGTATTGCTCTATCGAAAACATCGCCTGCTATCAATACCAGATTTATATTTTGTTCTTTAATTATATCAACAGCCTGTTTTAAAACATATTTCTGTTCTTGCAGCATAGATATACCGTTAACTTTTTTACCTATATGCAAATCGCTAAGATGTAAAAATTTCATATAAAGATTAAATCACAAAAACAATGCAAAAAGTGTATTTTGAACCATATTTAGTTTTGTAATAGTTTAATTATATTATGGATTTTTTACCAAAAATTTGATAAAATATATAAAGAAGTTGTGTTGTAAAAGAAAAGAGTTGATGAAAATGAGAGTTCCGCCTATTAGCAATTTGGGTAGTTTTGGTGTATTTAAAACAAAAAACAAAAAAACGGTCGATGAACCAGTCGACAAACCGTTGCCGATTAAATATGATTCTGTCACATTTTCGGCTAAATCAAAGTACATAAGAAAATATGAAACCCTGCCAAAAGAAATTAAAGAAATTTTGAGTCCCAAAGATGCAATTGACATGTTTCAAAGCATAGATTTTTTAATGCAGGGAAAAATAAAAGGTAAAGAAATCGGACACGGTGATTCATCTAAGGTCTACGAAAATCCTTGGCTTAACGGATATGATCTTTTAATTATAAAAGATCCCGAAACGTCCGAACAAACAATATATTCAGCAAATACACTGGGTGATTCTGTTTGGTATGACAGAGATAATGCAGCGATACAAATAATTAAAAATATCTCAGCAGCGTAACATTTGGCATTTTCAGAGTATTAATATATACTTAAATCATGAAAATAAATGAAAAATCAAAATATATTTTATATATTATGCTTTTCATAATATTTGCGCTGGTTAGATTTAATTATATTTATTCATCAATAGGTATTATTGATACGGATTTCAAAAGTATTGCCATCGCTTCAAGTTCGTTTCCTTTTGGAATTATAAAAAATTGCGCAATTTATGATTATTTTTCACCTGTATATTATTTCTTTTTGCATTTCATGCTCCTAATAAGCAAAAATGAAATTTTCATAAGGATTATTAATGCGGTTATCGGGCTCGCAAACATATTTATATTTATAAATATAGGTAAAAAACTTCTCGGAAGAAAATTGGGAATTTTTCTTGCAGTTTTTTTATCTGTTAATCATTTTTATCTTTATTACAGCAATTTAATAGCACCATATTGCTTAGATTTTTTAATGGGAAGTTTTTTAATTAACGCCCTTATTGATTTTATTAAAAAACCAAACAAAAAACATTTTAAATGGCTTAGTATATTCAATTGCGCTTTTATTCTAACTAATCCGCTAAATTGCTTTTATGTAATTTCTGAGTTTATAGTTTTGTATTTTTGTGCAGAAAAAAGACTATACATAAAAAAACTGGTTACAAGGCTGAGTTTTAGTTCGCTTATAGCCATTTTAATAATCCTTCCCATTTCAATATTTCAATATATATCAATAAACAAAATGGCAATACCGTTAAACATGGATGGAATAGGGCTAAATTTATCAAGTCTGGGATTATTAATAAATGAATATATAAGCCCTTATTTAAGCTTTGTTTCGCCTGAAATCCAAACAAAAACAACACTCGGAATGTTATATAGCTTCTTTTTAAATACCGATTTTAAAAATATCAACACCGTTAAAATTCTAATAACTCTTTTCTATAGTACTATTTTGCCGATTTGCATAGCTGTTATCTACACAATTAAAGCATATAGAAAAGATTACCGACTGAAAATATTATTTTTAGCAGCAGCAATAAATCTTGGTTTTATATTATTTTTAAATCTATATGAAACGCTGGATACAAACCCGATATACTCAACGCAATTTTTTATAACTTGCACTATATTGTTAGGGTATGGAATTTTCAGTATAAAAGATGTTCTATTTCAAACTCTGATAATATTTTGTATCTTAACGATACAATTTATAAACCCCGATATTAATTCATTCAACATAACAATAAACAAAAAATATGCGACAATTAATGTATTTAATTTATTTAAAGCAAAAAATCAAATAACCGAGCAAGATTTAATAATAATGCCTTATTTGGGAAATTATGCAAAATTGTATTATAAAGATTTAACTTTTTTTGATTTCGATTATTCAATGCTTCAAAAAACATCCAAACAATCGCTTCTCAATGAACTGATTAACAAAAAAACCAAAACCGTTAATAAGAATAATATCTTTTATCTTTTGAATGATTATCTGACATACACAGGAGAAAACGAGCTGATAACAGGGTATTTTATTGAAAAATGTATTGAAAAATCAGAGCTAGAGGGTAAAATTATACTTTTTGTTGATAAATTAAATTCAAAACCACTGCCATTACAAGGTATAGAAAAATTTGCACAAAATGATAAATACTCTCCAAAATTAAGAAAAATCAGCTTAACAAATCCGCAAATCAATAAAAATCAATCCAGAATGCTCTATGACGCAATAAAATCAAAAACATTATACCAATTTGCAGATTTATTGCAAAAAAACTTTTACTGCAGCAAAATTATCGAGTATAAAAAAATAGACAATGACTACTACGAAATTAAAAATAACTCCAAAAATATAATAAAAGCAATAAATTCATTTGACAGCGACTATGTATTTATAGTCTTTGGTAAATTTTGATACCGTTTTGTAAATTTTTATTACAAAAATCCCTAAAAATCTAATTTTTTTTAAAAAACTGCCGAAAAAATAACTAAGAAGGTTGACTTTAAGGTTAGTTTAATTAAATTAGGAAAAGGGATAAAAATGACAATAAGTTCAATTAATTTAGCTATGAGTGCTTCATCATACGGAGCATACAATCAAAAATTAACATCTGCAACAAAAGCAGAATTAGAAAAATTAGGAATACAATATAATCCTAATATTACTGAAGCTGAAGGCAAAAAGCTTATTCAACAGACTAAAACACAAAATACGGAAAATAATTCTGAAAACGGAACAACAAAAAACAATCAAAAAGACAGTCTATTTGAAAAAGCAAAAGAATTAGCTCAAAAACTGGGCATTAAAGTTGAAGAAAATCAAAATTTTGACTCATTGTTATCTATTATCGAAAACAGTTTAGAGCAAAAAATTCAAGTTAACTCAAATAATGAAGAAATGCTTAAAAAACTTGAAGGTTTAAGCAGGGAATTAGCAAACATACAAGCTGAATCTAACGGCTCAGCAGGCTATAACTCAACAAATCAAGCACTTATGGCAAGCTTAGAGATGTTATCACAATATAATAAAACATTTTTATATTAAAAGAAATAAAAATTAGTTGAAAAATTGATACTTTCGCTGTGTGAACCGCCTTGGTTTTGTGTAGTACCGGCATATACCCCAAAATCCATCATTTTGGATTTGAACGGTGAAACACTTAAACCAATATCATGGTCTTGAGAATGGTTAGATGTATCAAATTTATTATGAAAACTTAAAGAAAACTTATCTCCAATACTTAATACGGGCGTAAAATATAGCTTTCTTGAATTAGGATTTTGATCGTCTCCTCGATAATTTGTCTCAAGTCCCCCTGTTAATTTTAAAAACTTACATATTTTATATTCGGCACCTGCTAATATACGATAGTCGTTACTATTATATTTATTTCTAAATTGCAAAGTGTCTTGCATAAAACTAAACCTATCACCGACAGGAATTAGAGTTTTGCTGTTTTCTTTTATATAAGCTTGAGAATATTTCCCTACATCATAATTTTCAATTTTTAATTTAAAGGGTTCGTAATTGTCAGAAATAACATCTTCGTTTTCTATATTTTCATCCTTAGAAACAAGAGAATCATCAAGAGTTATTTCCTCTTTTTCTTTTGCCTTTTTTGCCTCTTGCTCTTTTTGATAATCACATGAAGCACATTCAATCAAATAATCAAAATATTCTTGAGAATATAATGTATCATTTTCATACTCTTCCTGCTGAGTTTTAGCACAAGAAAACTGGTTTAAAAAAACCAATCCAAAAACTATTAAACTCAGACAAATTTTTTTCATACAATTATAATTATAAGTTTAATATTAATTACGTTCAAACGTTTTTATAAAATCATTCATTATATGTATTTTTTATCTGTATGAATTTATCAAAAGCAATTCCGTCATTAAGAGTTTTTTTAGCTAATTCAAGACCATCCATTATCGAATTTGCTTTTTTTGAAATGTACAATGCCAAAGCCGCATTTAAAATAACACAATCTCTTTTAGCACCTTGAAGTTTATTTTGTAGTAGCAAAACCATATCTGAGGCATTTGTTTCATAATCAGGACAAATTAAATCTTTTAAAGAATACTCTTTAAAACCAAGCAGCTCAGGAGTAAGAACATAAGTAAAAATCTTGTTTTTCCAAGCCTCAGCAACATAAGTTTCGCCCTCTATAGCCACATAAGGGAAGGAATTATCACCGCATAAAACTATAGTATTTACATTATTTAATCTAAGTGCAATGTTTGCAAATAAATCAACTTTGTCTTTATCAACCAAACCTATTATTTGATTTTTTGCACAATAAGGATTTAACATTTTATCTAAAATATTAAAAATATTGCTAAATTCAAGAGTTCTGGATATAGCGTTTGTATATTTATAATATTTTTCTTCAGGACTCAATTCAAAATAACCAAAATTTAATCTTTCAATATTTCTCAATATGTTATTTTGATTATTAAATTTTACGCCCATAAGCTTTAAAAGTTCAAAAGATTTATTTTTATCAAAACAATTATTAAAAGTATATCTTAATGAACACAATGAATTAGCTGCACAAATTAAATCTACTGCTAATCTGACATCAAAATAACCATCTTCTTTTGATAAAACAACGCTTTCAAAAAAATTGTTTATATCGCCGTCAAGACTAATTTTGTTAACTGCTTCACGGGCTGAAATTATGGCTGCAATCATCTCATCCATAGTCTGATTTTTGATTTTTAAGGCAGTAACAAAAGATGTAGTTGTAATTTCATCTGCCAAACCTGAAAAAATTTCATCAAACGCTTCTTTAGCTTCAATTTCGTCTAAATCATTTTTTAATATCAGTTTATTTATCAAGCTTTTAATCATATAATTAATATAGCATATTATTAATTTATTTAACAAATAACTTTTTACTCCACTTGCAAAATAAATATGTTTATAGTTTGATAGAGTTAAGACAGTACATATTAAAAGGAATTTAATAAAGTGATTAAAATCAGATTAAAAAGACTAGGTTACAAAAAGAATCCTAGCTACAGAATAATCGCAATAGACAGCCGCTGCAAACGCGAAGGCGCACCTATTGAAGAGCTAGGTTTTTATAACCCAAAAACTAAAGAAATGAAATTAAATGTTGAAAGAGCAAAAGTTAGACTATCACAAGGAGCTCAAGCAACAGAAACTGTTATGTACCTTATCAACAATGCAAATGAAGATGGTACATTAAACTATAAAAAATCTGAAAAAACAAAACTATCTAAAAAAGCTCAAGCTAAATTAGAAGAACAAAAAGCTGCCGAAGCCGCTGCAGCCGCGCAAGACGCGGAAGCTGCCGCTGCGCCTGAGGCATAATAAGAGTTTAAACACTCAAAGAGCCTCAGTTGTGAGGCTCTTTTTTTATAGGTAATTTACATAATTTAGCGAAAGGGAAAAAGATGGAAACAACAAAAATAAATATCACACCTGCAAACAGAATAACCAACATGCCGAAATATATTTTCGCCGAACTTGCAGACCTTAAACAACAAGCAATAGCAAATGGTGTTGATGTAATCGATATTTCCATCGGAAACCCTGACGGCGCAACGCCTGATCCGGTTGTAAAAGTAGCACTGGAAGCAATTCAAAACCCAATTAACCACGGATACCCGAATTTTAGAGGTAAACCGGAATTAAGAAAAGCTATTTCAGACTGGATGAAAAAAAGATATTATGTTGATGTTGATCCTGATAAAGAGGTTCAAACTCTTATAGGAGAAAAAGAAGGGCTTGCAAATATTGCAATGGCATATACAAACCCGGACGATATTAATATAATACCTGACCCTTATTATCCCGTTTTATGCAGGGGCACCTTAATAGCAGGCGGCAAACCCTTCTTTGTTAATTTGAAAGAAGAAAACAGATTTTTAATAGACTTGAATGATATCCCGACGGATATTGCAAAACAAGCAAAAATGTTTTTCATTAATTATCCGAATAACCCGACTGGTGCAGTAGCGCCAAAGAGTTTTTTAACCGATATTGTAAACTTTTGCAGAGAATACAATATTTTACTTGTTTCGGATTTAGCCTACGGGGAAGTATGTTTTTCAAATTACAGACCATACTCTATCTTTAATATAGATGGCGCAAAAGATATAGCAATAGAATTTCACTCATTTACCAAAACATTTAACATGGCAGGCTGGAGATGCGGATTTGCCGTTGGTAAAGAAGAATTTATTACAAATTTATATGCTATGAAATCAAATATAGACTACGGAACTTCAACCATAGTTCAAGATGCTTGTATTGCAGCTCTTACAATGCCTCAAGATTACGTAAAAGGAATAATGGATAAATATGACGCAAGAAGAGAAATTGTAGCGCAAGGATTTCAAGAGCTTGGTTTCTACGCTCCGCGTTCTGATGCTACAATGTATTTTTGGATAAAAATTCCTTCTAATTTCAATTCATCAATGGAATTTTGCAAATACGTTCTTGATAAAACAGGTGTATTAATAACCCCGGGAAGCGCTTTCGGTCAAATGAGCGATGACCACTTCAGAGTTTCGCTTGTTCAACCAATTTTAAGGTTGCAAGAGGTATTCAAAAGATTTAAAGCGGCAGGAATCAGATATGAATAAATATGGAGATTTAATTCTCCATATTTTTTAAATAATCACAAAACTTTTTATTAACGTCAAAATAAAAACCGCAATCGTCCAACATTTCAACACCGCCATAAATCAACTCGGGGTTTAAATCAGGATAATTTCTGCAATAAATTGGTCTAATAGGATAGATAAGACATTTATTATTTTTTGAAATAAACTTACATTCGAAAGTTAAAGCGCCGTTTTGAAATTCTTGTTTATTTTGAACAACGCCTGAAATTCTAAAATTTCTGTAATATTTGTATTTCTTTTGCATTTCATTGAACAACTCTTCTGATTTTACATATCCGTCTTTAGTACTAAAAAGTATATTTCTGCAACAATTACCGCATTTTTTACACTTACCTTTTATAACGTACCTTGAAGAAAAGATTTTATTATGCAAATCAAAAATACAATCCTCGATAAAATTCTTAATTTTTAAAAATAAACTACTCATCAACCACCCTAAAAGCGCCCACTGCAAGCTCTGTATTTAAATCAGTTATGTCAAAAACCTGAAGGAAATATTTTCCTGTTTCAGACAAAACAAAATAATCACAATAATAGTTTTTATTTTTTAATCTGACCGTTTTATTTCTAATTCTTGTATATCCGCCTACAAAAGCTTTATCATCCTGCTTTACAATCTGATATTTAATATAATCACTCTTAAATCCTTTTGGATTATATATTAAAAAATAGATTCTGGAATTTATCTTAAAAACACTATGTAAAACAATTTGAGTATCATAATTTTTATCTTCAAAAGGATTAACTGCAGTAATATACAATGCCGGCTTCTGTTTTTTTGGCCAAGCATAGCTATATTGGCACAAAAACAGCAAAATTACTAATATTAATATACTACTCAGTTTTTTCATTTACTATAGAATCATATAAATTTTTTACTTTTAATTGAACTTTGGATTTAGTTGCTTCATCATCAGATAGCTCAATATACTTTTCGTAAGCAAAAATAGCCCCCTGAGAATTATTTAAAGCTTCTAAAATCATACCTTGAAGATAATTATAATCAGCGTCATCAGCGCTTATTAATAAAGCTTTTTTAATATCACTATCTGCTAAGTCAAATTTTCCTTTTTCATATTCAATAAGCGCTTTGTTATAATATAGCTTATCGTCTTTAGAATCGTTTTCTATTGCCTTGTCTAGTACAATTAAAGCTGTATCATAATCTTTTAATTCATAGAGTACTTGCGCATAATGCACCAAAGCATCTTGGTTTGAATTATCAATTTGAATAGCTAATTCATAATAGTTTTTTGCATACGTGTGCATATTTAAAGCTAAACAAGAATCTGCTAAACCAATATATATGCGATAATCTTCTTTTCTTTGCTGTAATAATTTCTCATAAAGCGCTTTTGCTTTTCTATAATCTCCTTTATTATAAAAATCTTGCGCCATTTTGATTTGATTATCGATAATATCGTTTTGAACATCGATAGAATATATCTTATTTTGAGCTAAAGTATTTTCATCAATTTTTAACAGTTCATTATAAATATCTGAAGCTTCCTGATACTTACCTAATTCACTATCAACAACCGCTTTGTTATATAGCGCAACAGGGTTTGCTTTATCAGATGCAAGTACTTCATTATAATATTTTAGAGCGTCATTAAATTCAGCGTTATTTTGATACATTTTTGCAAGTTGTAATTTAATATTATTATCATCCGGCTTAACCTGCAAACCACCGTTTAAAAGGTCAATTGCCTTTTCGTAATCATTTTGTTTTGCGTATATATCAGATAAAGCTATATAAGCAACTGTTTGTGTCGGATATTCTTTTATAAATAGCTCATATTGTTCAATAGCTTGAGGAATTTTATTTTTAGATGCCAACAACTGTGCATAATCATACCTTATAGCATTTAAATCAGAATCCAAACTGAGAGCATTTTTAAAAGATACTAAAGCATCATCTGCTTTATCTTGCTTCATTTGTACTATTGCCAAATTAGCAAAACTCATTGAATCATTTTTATTTATACCGACTGCGCTCTTGAAGGCAATTTCCGCTTTTGGTAAATCACCGTTTCTCATAAGCGCCAAACCGTAATTTGAATAGTCTCTAAAATCTTTAGGATTATTTCTTAATGCTTGTGCAAAGTTTTCAATTGATTTTTGATAATCCTTTTCCTCAAGGTAAATGTTTGCTATTGCGCATTGTCCTTCCAAATCATTCGGATAAGCAGTTAAAAAATCTTGATAAGATTTAATTGCGCCTTGTGAATCTTTTAAAAGATACTTAGCATTTGCAATATTTATGTAGTTATATTTATAATCAGGAATAAGCGTTTGTGCTTTTTCGTAATTTAACAAAGCATTTTGATAATCATACTTATTTAAATATAAATTCCCGAGACTTAGATATAAAAATCCGTCATTCGGCCTTAAGCTGATTGCTTTTTGATATGCAGAAATAGCTTCGGAATAATTCCCCAAGCTCTCTTGTATACCGGCAAGCTTAATATTCAAAACCGCATCATCGGGTGAATATTGAAGCGCTTTATTAATGTAGTTTAAAGCCTGCTGATAATTACCATCCTGCTCTTGTAAAACCGCATTATTATACAATTGATTTGATTTTGCGCTCATTTTAGCATACAGCGGAGATATAAGAGCTGATGTACAATATAGCGCACAAATTAAAGATAAAATTTTCTTATTCATAATAATATCATTATTAAACTTATATAGAGAAAATGCAACTATATTAAATGTAAAAAATATCCTATAGTTTATTTTCTTTATTACTATTTTATATTAAAATGGTCATGACTTTGCGAGGTAGAATTTTTGTATTTTTCAAACAAAATTAAAAAAATAATATTCACATTTTTTGTTCTTCAAATGTTTATTTGTCCTGTATTTGCGTACAATCAAACAACAGATGAACTTGATTTATTAAGAAACGAACTTTCATATATAAAAGATAAGAACTCTCCGCAATACACTAAAACTCTGCAAAAATTACAAAAATATATAAATCAACACAAAATAGACTACTCGCAAGATGCAAGATTAAAAGACATTGAAAGATTAATCAGCCAACAAAAGTATAATTGTGCCGTATGGGAGTTAAATTCATTAATTGAAGAAGGCTACAATTTATCCTTGTGCTACGAATTGCTTGGCGATATTTCATATAAAACCATGCAGCCTTCTAAAAAAACCGCAAACTATTATAAACTCTCTTTATCAAACGACAACGACAATCAAAGCGTATTATTTAAACTGGCAAAAATATACTTAAAAGAAAATAAAAACATATTAGGAATTGAATATTTAAAAGATTTAACAGAAAAAACCGATGACGCAAATATTTTAGCCCTCATTGAAAAAATGGTTAAAAATAACATAACGCCAAAAAACAAATATGAAGCAAATAACCTATATGAAATTTTAGGAACAATTTATATTAAAACAGGAAAAACCCAAGACTTACTAAATGCATATAATAAAGCGATTATTCTAAATCCGGATGATATATTTTTAAAATATCAGCTTGGAGATATTTACTACAAGCTAAATTGCGCAAATGAAGCAATTTCTGTGTATGATTCAATTTTAGAAGAAAATTCTGCCGACTCTCAAATAAGATTAACTAAAGCGGAACTTTTAGCAAAAAAAGGAAACTTATTAAGCGCAAATAAAGAATATATATCAATTTTAAAAGATTATCCAAATTTAGCGCAAGCAAAATACGGTATCTATAAAATATATGAAAACAAACTAACGCCTGATAAAATAATTACAAAAATAAATGAAATAGAAAATAAAAACTACACACCAAGCAACTCTGACATACTTGCTTTTGCAGACTTTCTAGAGCAAATGAATGATATTAAAGGTGCTGAAAATTTTAAAAATTATGTTGAAAATATTGAAAAACAAAAATTACTCTCGCAAAAACAACAAGAATTAAAACAACAAAATAAGCAATTAAATGCAAATCAAACAAAAAAAGCACAAGCACCCAAAAACAACCAAAACGAAATTATTGCAAAAAAACAACAAGAACTTAAAAAGCAGCAAGAACTTAAAAAACAACAAGAATTTAAAAAGCAGCAAGAACTTAAAAAGCAGCAAGCACTAAAAAAACAACAAGAACAAAAAAAACAGCAAGAAATTAAAAAACAACAAGAATTTAAAAAACAGCAAGAAATAAAACAAAAAGAAAATGAACAAAAAGCAATTAATGCAGAAAGAGAAAGGGCAATTAAAAAAGACCCCAAAAAATACCAAGAATACAAAAAAACAATAGATAAATATATGGCGCAAAACCCAAAAAATGCAGCATTGTATTGCGCAATAGCAAATACATACAGACAAATGGGCGAACCTACAAATGCTGCAAAATACTACAAAGAGGCTCTTAAACAAGATGCCACAAATTCAGATATATATTATAATTTAGGATTAACATATCTTGAACTTAACAGTCTTGAAACAGCAAAAACAAACCTGATTAAAGCAATAAATTTAGATAATGAAAATACAAAAGCAAAAACCTTGTTGGCTTTTGTAAATCAAAAAATTGTAACAAAAATTGTAAATAACGCCTATTCAAAATACGAAGCAAAAAAATATCTTGAAGCGCTTAATATATTGGATAACGGCATTAAAAACTATCCTAAAAATGCTCAAATATACTACTATAGAGCCCTTGTTTACGATGCCATGGAAAGAAACGGAGCAGCAATTATTGACTTACAAAAAGCAATAGATATTGACCCTAGCTACTATATGGCATATTATCAATTAGGTAAGGCCTATGAAAAAATCGGAGATGAAAGAAGCGCATTGGTTGCTTGGGAAAGATTCTTATCAATAGAGCCCGATGAAAAAGAATTAATTCAAGAAATTCAAAAAAAAGTTATATCACTTGGTGAAAAATACTACTAGAAAGCGACTTAAAATGACAAAAACAGCAATTATAATTCCCGCAAGATACGCTTCAACAAGACTTCCTGCAAAACCTTTACTGGAAGTTAAAGGAAAACCAATTATTCAATACGTATATGAAGCTGCAACAAAATCTAAATTAGCAGATGAGGTTATAATTGCAACAGACGACGAAAGAATAAAAGATGCAGCAGAAAAATTCAATGCCAACTGCGAAATGACAAAAAAAGACCACAAATGCGGCTCTGATAGAATTGCAGAAGTAGCTCTAAGGCATGAAGAATTCGATAATATACTTAATTTACAAGGTGATGAACCGCAAATAACCCCTGAAGTTATTGATCTTGCCATAAAAACTTTAACTAAAGACAATTCAGCTGACATTTCAACGCTTGTAAGAGAAATTAAAGATGAAAACCAAATTAACAACCCAAACTGTGTAAAATGTGTATTTGACAAAGATTTTAACGCATTATATTTTTCAAGATGTCCGATACCATATGCCAGAAATAAAAATAACGCCCCATATTATGCACACATAGGTATTTACGGCTACAAGAAATCTTCTTTGATAAAAATGACACAACTGAGTCAGGCTCCTTTTGAAAAACAAGAAAGTCTTGAACAGTTAAGAGCCTTATATAACGGAATGAAAATAAAAGTTGCAATAACAGACCTAAACCCGACAGGAATTGACACAATTGAAGATTACGAAAAATTCAAAAGAACAATAGAAGGCTAAATATTTTCAGGCTCTTCTATTTTTACTCTCTTTGCATTTCTGTAAAAATCGCGTTTTTGTTCCCTTGAGTCAATGTTTTTAGTGGTCAACTTATCAAAATTAATTTTTGATGATTCTGTACCCAATAAAAACATAAAGTCAAAATGTGCAATATCTCTGACAAAATCGTAAGATAAAATCATTTTTAAATCTTGAGGACCAAAAATTACATAAAAACGAGATTCGGTCAGAAAATCATTTTCATAGTTATCTTTCAATGGGGTAATTGTCGCCCTGTACCCTATAGCAAATTTATTGTTAAAATTATACTTTTCATTCAACATTATAGAATGTTTACCATAACGATATTTATCAAAAATAAACGGGCTGTCACCGTGGACACCGGCTATTAAATAACCCAAGCTTGATTCCCAACCCTTAACTTTTGTTGTAACCATAGGTCCAAAACGAGCAACACCAACTGTTTCACCTGAGCCATATATGGTAGCTTGCGCTTGAGATAACAAAGAAAATCTAAGACCCATATCTTGTTCTTTGTTTTTATATTCAAATATACTCTTATTCATCTCTGCCATATATCTAAATCTTGTCGTTGCATAGGCTTCTTCTTGGTCATGCTCTTGATAATCACTGAATATACCTGCATAAAACCCGTGGTTAAAATTTAAATTTAAATCTTGAACTAAATATGACTTTTCATATTGTAATTGAGCAGCATAACCTGAACGCCTTGCACCCATGAACCCTTCTGGAATATATGCATTTCTGCCGTAATTTAAAGTAAGAGCATCACTGAAACGATATTTACCTCTTGCTACCAAATTTGTCGTTGCAGTTGCATAACCTGCTTCAAACATACTATTTTTAGATCTATGTCTTGCAACTAAACCAACACCGATATTACTATCCCCATAAACCAAAGCAGGCATTAATTTTAAAATTTGCCCCTTTGGTAATTTATGAATAAATCCATAACCGATATAAGTACCAAAAGCACGCATAGTACCACCCTCAGGAGAGTTTGTATCAATTACTTGATTTTTCTTATCGGAAAGAATTTCAATATCGGAATTCTTAATTATTTTGTGCTTTCCATAAGATATATCGGAATTTTTCAAAACTATTGAGTTATGATCCTTGTAGCTTGTAACAATGATTTCTTTTGCATCTATTTTATAAACTTCTTTTCTGGATAAATCGGAGCTTTCTCTTATAATATCTTTACTTTGTATAGCATCCCATCCGATATTACCAAATCTCATAAAACCGGCTGTCTGTAATACAATATCTTTTTGTTCGGAACTTTTAATTGTACCGTTTAGCATTTGTATGTCGTTAGCTATTAAATAACCTTCCTGAGCATTTATAATAAAAGAATACGCCTTCATGGTCGGGTTATCCATTAAAATATTTTGCTCGTTCAAATCAACAAGCATATATTCGCCGCTCATTTCGGTACCATCTTTTAAAATTTTTACGTTATCCGTAAGTTTAATTGTTTGTGAAGGCTTATCTAAAACCGCTTCATCAGCTTTTAGGGTAACTCCTTGTGCTTTTGAAATGATTTCAACATGCCCTTTAGCATATACATTACCTTCCTCATCATCATAGGTTATTTTATCTGCATTAATTTGAAATTTATTTTTTTCTTCAACAGGTTCATCTTGGTTAGCTGAAACAGACTGCGCATTTTGCCTTGGAGCTAAATCAGTTTGGCTGTTTATAGCAGAATTTACTTCATTTATTTCTTCAGATGCTATATCATTATTAGTCTTATCTTTGGTTTTTTTATTTCTTTTTTTATCAATAAAAGAATTAACCTTTTTTTCAAGAAGCGAACTTACGCTGTCATCTTGAGAGAAGTTAGGTAAATCTGGGTCATTAAAGGTTTTTACATCGGCTTGTACTTCGTTATTTACATCATTTTCATTTTCTACTGTTCTTGCTTTTATGACATCATACTGCGCATAAGAAGCACATGACAATTGCACCGCAATAAATGATGAAATCAAAAAAAGATATGTTGCAAACTTTTTGGTATAATTATGCAAATTTAACCCTCAAAACCTTTTATATTTAATTTACACCAAAAGTAATTCATATACAAACTATCTTACGAAATTTAATGGATTTACAGGATTACCTTTTTGACGCACTTCAAAGTGTAAATGCGGCCCTGTTGAATAACCTGTTGTACCAACTTTTCCGATAACAGAACCTTTTGCTACATTTGCTCCTTGTTTAACACATGCTGAAGACATGTGGGCATACAAGGTTGTTGTAGGAATTCCATTAATATTACCATGGTTAATAATAACAACCCTGCCATATCCGCTATACCAGCCGACAAAAATAACCCTTCCTGAGTTTGCAGCATGAATCGGTGTACCATAAGGTACTCCAATATCAACACCGGAGTGAAATATTTTTCTTTTGAAAATCGGGTGCATTCTCCAGCCAAATGGGGATGTAATTCTGCCTCCA